>JADINF010000170.1 GCA_017694145.1 Candidatus Stercoripulliclostridium pullicola | reverse complement strand
GCTCCCCAACAAATACGATCCCGCGACAGTCAGGCTCACCGTGGACGGTCAGCCGATCTCGACTACTCTCAATACGCAATACGATAACAATGCAGATCTGAGCGGTGTGCAGGTCGCGCTTACCTTCACCGTTACCGACGTCAAGAATAATATAGTGGTCAAAGTATCCGCAGAGGAACGTAAGGTGGATTTCGTATTCAAACTTGCCGAAGGTGCCGCCGTAACGAACAGGGATATCCTTACCGATTTCAGGATAGCAGACAAATTCACAGCGCTCGAAGCGGTTAGCTCGGAAAGCGGTAAGACGTTGAGTTTCACGAGCTCCGAGCTCGACGCTCTCACCGAGGGCATTTCGATAACGTCCGAAAGATCGATAGGGCATTATGAGTTGTACAACAGTTCCGACGACGAGCCCGGCTGGTTCATAGAGGGCGAAGACGGATATATCCGCCCTGTAATAGATTCCGAAAAACACAATTATACTCTTCTTCTGTTGACGAGCAACTTGAAATTGAACAATTTGGTAAAAGAAGTCTATATTTACCCTCAGAACGTGAGTTACGAATCGTGGTATGTGAATAGCGAAACAGGCTCCGTAGCCGATTGCGTCATTTCCGGCGACGGCAATTCGACGTTTGCCGCAAACGACAACAGGACGGTGACCATAACTCTCAAAAATGTCGAGGGAGCGGATCTGAGCAACGCCAAAGTCTTTGTCAACGACACCGAGCTCAAGAAGAACGCTTCCGGCGAATACGTCATCGAAGCGGGTAAATCTCCGATAGAGTATGTAAACGTCGACGAAAATACCAATTATATCACGACGGAGTTCGATATCAGGGTGACCGGAGTGGATATGGCCGGCGCAACCGGCGCAAAGACGTTCACATACGAGCCTTTCGGCGACGCCTTCGAGTACGACGTTTTGTCGAATTACTATTATTCGGAAGGAAATACCGCATGGTATTACGAAAACGTGAACGGTTATTACGAAAATGCGTCGTTCTATATGGACCGCTTCAATAACGACAGTCTTCTTCCCTCCGTCATTACGATAACCGGCGAAAGCTACTCAAAGACCATAGATATCAAGGAGTATTTACCGCTACAGCCGACGGGCTATATGCAAGCCGAAATTTATCGCGATGAGGAAGCAGGGCTGGCAGTCTGGGTGCACTACTCCGAGAACGGGACGGATATGAGCGATATCAATAGGATATCCGTGGAGGTGAGTATGCGCAAAAACTATACCGTGAGTTTCGCGGAATAACTGCCGCTCACAAATCAGCGTTAAAATAACGCCCTCCCAAAGAGGGCGTTTTTTTGTGAATGATTGCGCAAAAATTCAGTTTATCGCCGCGACGATGTCGCCCGCAAGTTTTTTAAGCGCTTCTTCCGTCGCGGGTTTCACCGCGCCGTTCAAAGTGACCGTTTCGCCCACGATACGCGCGTCCTTGAGTTTCGATACCGCTTCCGCCATCTTCGCGCCGCTCTGCGCCACCCACGAGCCGTTCTGAATGAACGCGAAGTTGCGGTTCTTGACGGCGTGCGCTTCGAGCTCGCGCAAGAAAGTGTCGGTGTGAGGGAACAATCCCGCGTTGTACGTTACCGAAGCCACGACTATCGTAGAGTTGCGGAAGGCTTCCGCCACGAGATAGGAGTAATGGGTCTTCGAAAGGTCGAATACCTTTATACCGCGCACGCCGCGTTCTGCGAGCTCTTTTGCGAGTATTTCCGCTGCCTGCTTCGTGTTTCCGTATATGGAAGCGTAGGCGATCATAACGGAGTTTTCCTCGGGTTCGTAGCTTGCCCATTTGAGATAATAGGCGAGTATCTTCTCGAAATTGCCGCGCCACACGAGTCCGTGCAACGGGCATACGAGATTTACGGGCGCGCCCGCGAGCTTCTTGATCGCGTTCGTTACCTGTACGCCGTATTTCCCGACGATATTTGTGTAATACCGGCGCGCTTCGGGAAGATATGCCTCGAAATCCGCTTCGTCCGAGAAAATGCTCCCGTCGATCGCTCCGAAAGAGCCGAATGCGTCCGCCGAGAAAATCACTTTGTCCGTGACGTCGTAGGTGAACATCACTTCGGGCCAGTGTACCATCGGCGTGAATACGAATTTGAGGGTATGCTTGCCGATATTGAGTTCTTCGCCGTCTTTAACGCAGACGGTGCGGTCGTCGAGTCCCACGAAATAGTTGGCGAGTATAGCCTTCGTCTTCGCGTTGAGGATTATCCTCATTTCCGGATATTTGTCCGCAAGAGCTTTTATCGACGCGCTGTGGTCGGGCTCCATGTGGTGCACGACGAGATAAGAGGGGGTAGCGCCTTCAAGAGCCGCTTCGACGTTCTGAAGATATTTGTCGGTGAAGCCGCCGTCGGCGGTGTCGAATATCACCGTGTCGCGGTCGCGCAAGACGTAGGAATTGTAACTCACGCCCGCCGAGACGGGATATACGTTCTCGAATAATGCTATGCGCCTGTCGTTAACTCCCGTGTAAATAAGGTCGGGAGTCAGCTGTCTGATGATTGCCATATGATCTCCTGTAGTTCGCGGAAAGCCTCTTTTATTATTCTTCGGGGCTGAACTGATCCTTGCCTACGCCGCAGAGAGGGCAGACGTAATCGTCGTCGAGATCTTCGAATTTAACTCCTTCGACTTCTTCGTCGTAAACGTAGCCGCATACGTCGCATACATATTTTGCCATAGTACACCTCCGTGTAAAATTGATTATATATATTGTAGCGCATTACGCGCCCGCTGTCTACCGCAAAACGTAAATTGTGCACGGAAAGTGCGCGCGCGGGCGATAATATTTGACTTGAAAGCGCGGAAATATTACAATGTAAGGGCGGGTAAAACGATTGCCCGCCGACAGGCGGGCAATTTTATCTTCCGTACCTCAATTATTTATCTTCGGTACGTATACAGTATAACTCGCCCGCGGGGAAATATCAATAACTCGTATCGGTAAAATATGGAAATAATCGACATACTGAAAAAATATTCCTTCGTATTCAAAAAGTCGCTCGGACAGAACTTTCTTACGGACTCGCAGCTTCTGGACGCCATAGCGCGGGACGCGGGCGTGGAAAAGACGGACACCGTGGTCGAGATAGGCGCGGGAGCGGGCACTCTCACGCGCGCTCTCGCGGCGCGCGCTTCGAAAGTTGTGGCGTTCGATATCGACGAAGCGCTCGTACCCGTGTTGCGCGAAAGTCTTACGGGCGTCGAGAACGCCGAAGTGGTATTCCGCGACGTATTGAAGTGCTCCGACGAGGAGCTTCTCGGCATAATAGGCGGGAGATTCAAGGTGGTGGCGAATATTCCGTATTATATCACAACTCCGCTCGTCATGAGATTTGCGGAGAGCTCCCTTCCCGTCGATTCCGTTACCGTCACCGTGCAGAAAGAGGTGGCGGAAAGGCTCGTCGCGGAAGCGGGAACTCCGGAATACGGCGCGATAAGCGCGACGATAGCTCTGCGCGGTAACGCGCGCATCACGCGCGAGATTTCAAGAAAAATGTTCCGTCCCGTGCCTAACGTGGATTCCGCCGTCGTCAGAATAGATTTCCTGCGCGACAAATTCGGCGATACCGACGTGAGCGCCGTGTCGGAACTGGTAAGACAATGTTTCCGCATGCGGAGAAAAACGCTTCTCAACAATCTTGTTTCCGCAGGTTACGGGAAGGAGAAGGCTCGGCTAGCGATAGAACGCGCGGGCTTTCCCGCAGACGTGAGAGGGGAGCGGCTTTCGGCGGAGGATTACGTCAGGCTATACGGCGAACTTATCTCCTCCGAATAGCCTTTTTGTCAAGTTTGACCTTCCGGGTACATATCATATATGTACAAGGGGGTAACGTGCTTATCAAAAAAACGGTAGTATTGACTTCCGACGTTACGGTCGGTTATATAACGCTCGTCAGAGTGGGCGACAGCGTAGGCATAAAGGCGGTGCTCAATTCGGAGCCGCATGGAAAACTTTATCTCGGACTCAGAGCAGGCAGTAAGCCGCAGATAAACGTCGAGATAACATCCCGACGTACGGAAAGTGATATCGCAGTCGATCTTAACGCGATGGACGACCTCGGCGCGATACTTGTAGATTCGGACGGCAAAATAGTAGCCACCGGAGGCAAGAAGGAAGCGGTGAATGCGGAAAAGATACTCGAAGCGTTTTCCGTAAAGGGCGAAGCGAACGCGGAAAGCGCCGCGGTAAGCGAAACGCAAAAGGTTTCGTCCGAAGCCGAAGAAGTAATAGCGGACGACGCGGTATCCGCGCCGGCTTACGGCGAGGACGCCGCTGACGAAACCGAAACGGACGAAAACGCAGTAAATGATATAGAGGATTCCGAAACCAAGGAAAAGGAAACCGTTATAGAAGAAAAAGAAGAAACGCCCGTAAGCGCGCCGCGCGCGGCGAACGGCTTTGACAAAGGGAATTTCCCTCCGTTTTCCGCAAATAAAGGGGAAAACTTTTATCGCAATATCCGCGCAAGGCTCGAAGAAATAATGACCGCAAATCCGAGGGAGGAGGAGCTCGAAAAGCTTATTCCCGAAAGTAAATGGGTAAAGGTATTTTACGACGACGAAGAGTATTATGTCGTGGGGATACTGAGCGAAGCGGGCGAGGTCACTTTCCTTGCTTACGGAGTCCCCGGTATCGAAGGTATCAAGCCGCCTAAAGAAGCGGAGGAGCTTTGCGACTTCCTCGCCATACCCGGTACAGTCGGCGAGGGCTACTGGCTTATGTTCCAGAATGCGAAGAACGGGGATATAATGAAGTCCATCTGAACTTTACCGTACCGCAGAGCGGTAAGTCGATTTTTGCGGTGAAACTACGGTTATTTTGTTGCATTTTATACGCGCGAGTGTAATAATATTACAAACGCGCGTTTTTTGCGCGCATTCGGAGGGCGTATGACACTCACTTCAATGCTCGCCACGACCGGCGAAAGATGGCACGCATACCTGATACTCGCTTTATTTATAGCGGCGATGGTGGCGGTGAGCGTGCTTACCGCACGCAAAGCGCGCACTTTGGACGACTTCCTGCTCGGCAGCAGAGGTATCGGCGGCTGGATGAGCGCGTTCGGATACGGAACCACTTATTTTTCGGCGGTAGTATTTATAGGTTATGCGGGCACTTTCGGTATGAGCCTCGGTCTCGGCGCGGTCTGGATAGGAATAGCCAACGCCGTTATAGGCTCGCTTCTCGCCTGGATCGTGCTCGCGAAACGCACGCGCTATATGACTCAGGAGCTCAACGCGAGCACCATGCCCGAATTTTTCGCCAAAAGATACGATTCCAAATATCTTAAACTTTACGCCGCGATAGTCATATTCATTTTCCTTATCCCGTATTCCACTTCCGTTTATCAGGGAATAGGGTATATCTCGGAAGCCGTTTTCGGACTGTCCTTCGAGTGGTGCGTCGTGATCATGGCGGTTCTTGTGGGCGTATACCTTTTTGTGGGCGGTTATTTTGCGAACGCGGTGAGCAATTTCATTCAGGGCATCATAATGCTTATCGGCGTAATAGTGATGATAGCGCTCATGCTCAAAGCCCCCGAAGTCAACGGTATAGAAGGACTTAAAAAACTCATAGAATCCGGTTACGGATTTTTCCCGAGCGCGGTATCCGATACGAACCTGTGGTACGACGCTCCCGGCGTGCAACTCATATTCAATATCCTGCTAACGTCCTTCGGCATCTGGGCGGTGCCGCAGTCGGTGCAGAAATTCTATGCCATCAAAAACGACAAAGCGGTGGTGCAGGGCACGGTGATCTCGACGATATTCGCGCTCGTTGTGGGCGGCGGCGCCTATTTCAACGGTACCTTCGCAAGACTTTTCTATCCCGAAATGCCCTCGGACAGCGCCAATATCATTCCCAATATCCTGCTCGGAAACGAGTATATGGGATACGCGATGCTCGGATTTATCTGTGTGCTCGTGCTTTCCGCAAGCATGTCCACGCTCTCGTCGCTCGCTCTCGTGAGCTCCTCTTCGCTCGGTGTGGACGTGTATAAGGGATATATAAAAAAGGACGCTTCCGATAAGCAGGTGGCGCTGCTGGTAAGGATATTGTGTTTCCTTTTCGTCGTGGTGTCCGCTTTGCTCGCCATTTTCCAGATAGACGCGATAGTCACGCTGATGTCCCTCTCGTGGGGCACGCTCGCCGGTTGCTTCATGGGACCGTATATTTACGGGTTGTACACCAAGAAAGCAAATAAGTACGGCGCTTACATTTCCGTTACGATGTGCCTCGTCACCACTATAGTGCTGATATTCGTTTTCGGCGCGCTTGCGGGCGGCAAAACTTTCGGCGAACTCGTTTCGCTCGGCATCAAAAGATCTCCGATGATAGGAGTTTTCTGTATGGCGCAGTCGATGATAGTGACCCCGATAGGGATGCTTTTCAAAACAGGAAAGAAAAACGACGCCGCCGAGACGCCGGCGCACGAAGAAACGCTTGTCGCGGAAGGGGAGAGCGCCGAAGCCTGAGAACGTTCCGAGAGAATAATTTTATTATAATGAGAAAAGCTCCGCGTATTCCGCGGAGCTTTTTCGATCGGCTTCAGAATCTTATTTGTCGCCTTCGGCGAAATAATCGTAAGGACTGACTACCGCGCCGTTGAGCGTTACCGAGAAGTGTACGTGCGCGCCGTCGCTCATCTCGGAAGTGGCGGAAGTGCTTATCGTGCCGAGTGCGTTGCCTTGTTTGACTATCTGTCCCGCGGTAACGGTGGGCTCTGCGAGAGAAGAATAGCTCGTTACCAGTCCGTCGCCGTGATCTATCGTCACCACGTTACCGTTGAGGGCGTCGTAGCTTACCGTAAGGACCACACCGTCGTATACCGCGTTCACGGTGGCGCCTTCCTCTCCCGTGAAGTCTATTCCGTTATGGACTTGATATTGCTTGAGAGTGGTAGACCATACGAGAGTGTCCATCGTATAATCCTTGAGTACGGTGCCGTTCGTGACGGGCATTGCGAATATTATGGGATCGGGCTCGGTATCGACGGGAGTTTCGTCGTCGGCGGGCGGCGTTACCACGTCGTCGTCGGGCGGCGTTACAACGTCCTGACCTACGTCGCCGGGGTTAGGAGCGGGATCGTTGTCCTTGGTACCGACTACCGCGGCTACCGTTATCATCGCTCCTATCGCAAGGATACATACGCCCATTATCATATAGTACATGTACTTCTTGAAGAAGGCTTTTACCTTTTGAGTGTTGACTTTGCTTTTCATGATTACCTCCGCAACTGATTGTGTTTGATTTGAGTATTGTCAGAAGCAAGCCGTTTATACACTTGAATTCAATTTATTCAAAAAGGATTTTTCGTTGAAAAAAGCGCCGCGATAAGCGCGGCGCAATTAAACGATCGATACCCTACGAGCCCCTATAATCCGATTACTCCGTATACGAGAATACCTACGCCCGCGGAAATAATTATAAGAAGAATAGGGTGTACTTTCTTCACTTTCAGCATCACGACGAAGCATACCGCCGCCCATACGAGTCCGAACCAGTTGAAGGAGGTTTCGCCGGTCGCGGCGTCTGTCACGGCAACCGTAGCGTACATGACCGATACGAACGCCGCGAGTATGAGCGCGGTGACGGCGGGACGTATCATGCGGAAAGCGTCCTGAACGTATACGTTGTTTATTACCTTTTTCGAGAGGTAATATATCGCGAGCATAATCGAGAAACTCGGCACGAATAATCCGCCCACCGTGCAGAATACGCCGAGTATGCCGCCAATGTCGTAGCCTATGAAAGTGGCGACGTTCACCGCGAAAGGTCCCGGAGTGGACTCCGCAATCGCGATAAAATTGTACAGCATGTCCTCGGTTATCCAGCCTTTGGAAACAGCCGTGTCGCCGATGAGCGGTATCATCGCGTAACCGCCGCCTATAGTAAAGAAACCTATTTTAAGGAAGTTAAGGAAAAGACTAAGATATAGCATTACCGTCGTCCTCCTTATTATCCTCTGAGGGTTCGCTTACGGGCGCGTCGTCGTCCTTTACGTCCGACTCCTTCGCCGCGCTCTCCGCGTTAACGCGGTCTGCGGTATAATCGGAATTGTCGGCGATATTCAGCTCGTTTTCGCCGTTCGGTTTGTCGGCTTCTTTTACGTTCGCGCTTTCTTCGTCGGGCGCGCCGTGCTCAACCGCGCTCTGCGCTTCGCCTGCCGCAGTACCTTTCTTTTTCTTTCTCTGTCTTCCGATTATTCCCCAGATTATGCCGAAAAGCGCCGCGCCGAGTATGATGAATACCATATCGAGCTTGATCACTTCGAATGTGGACAGCAGGGCGAGCACGAGAGCCACCCCCGTCACGACGAAGGACACGACGGTCTTTTCGTTCATTTTGGAAATTTTATACGTTGCGTTCAGTATAAGAGCCGATACGCAGGCGCGTATGCCCAAAAAAGCCCATTTAACGTATTGGTTTTCGCCGAAAAGCTGTATGACGGGATAAATTGCAAGTATTACAATAACAGACGGCAGCATCGCGCCTATCGACGCGAAAAGCGAACCCCAAAATCCCGCTATCTTCGCGCCGACGTAAGTTGCCGTGTTCAACGCTATGACGCCCGGCGTGGATTCCGCTATGGCTATCACGTCCACCATTTCCCGTTCGGTGAGCCATTTTTTCTTCTCGACCATGTCGCGTTGCACGAGGCTTACCATAGCGTAGCCGCCGCCGAAAGTGAATGCTCCTATCTTCAGAAAACACAGGAACAGATCGAGTATTTTTTTGAGGCGTTCTTTGATGGGCATTTATTCCTCCTCGTCCGACCCTTCGCCTTTAACG
>JADINF010000169.1 GCA_017694145.1 Candidatus Stercoripulliclostridium pullicola | reverse complement strand
TTATCTACCATATCTAACGTAATGCTTTCTCTACGTACTCGGCACGCGAGGGAGATAGATTTTCGTCTGCTTCAAAGCGTAGGAGCGAAGAACTACGGTCTCGTGTCGAGCGACGCTCGCAAGGAAGCAGGCGAAAAGATACTCCCGCAGGGTGTTTACGGGCGCGCCCGTCCGTTAGGCGGGCGCAACCTACCTTTACGTCTTTGAGCGAAAGGGCGCAAAAGATTGCCGCCGAGCGGCTTTGTTCGGGGTGATTTTAACGGGGAATTTTTGCGCATATTATTTATCCTTATAAGAAAGAGTTATACGAAGGGCAAAAAAACAGCGTTCCTCGATGTTATCTCGGAACGCTTACTCCTTATAATTAAATTTTCGCGCAAAAATTCCCCTAAATCACCCCGAACAAAATCTGCCCGTAGGTCGGAAAAGGCCAGTATGTGGCTTCGGTGATAAGCTCCGCTTCGTCGGCTATTTCCCTCAACGCTTCCATAGCGGGGATCACTTCTTTGGCGCATATCTTCGCCGCTCTCGCGCTCAAACCGTGCTTATGCGCTTTATTGAGTTTACTGTCGAGCACTTCCGCACGGGCAATACCCTCGGAGTACAACGCCCCTACCTTCGCCGCGTCCGCGGCGCATATCGATTCGAGCCCGATATTCGTAAACCGCGCCGACGCTTCCGCAAGGTCGGAGGAGTAACGGAGTACTGCGGGAAGTATATTCCTGCGCGCCATGTCGAGCATCGTGAGCGCTTCTATCGAAAGCTCCTTGCAGTAATTCTCGTAGAAAATTTCCTCGCGGGAATGTATCTCCGCTTCGGTGAATATCCCGTGCCTTACAAAGAGTCCGACGTTTTTCTCCGCCGAAAAGTACGGTATCGCTTCCGCGGTGTTTTTGAGGTTTAAGAGTCCCCTTCTTTTCGCTTCGGCAACCCATTCGGAGGAATAATTGTTTCCGTTATAAATTATCCTTCCGTGTTCCTTATAGGTTTCGCGGATTATTTCGCGTATCGTGCCCGCCATGTCGAGCGTACCTTCCAGCCTGTCGGCAAAGCGCATGAGAGCTTCGGCGACTATGGTATTCAGAACGAGATTGGGCTCCGATATCGACAGCGACGAGCCGGGCATACGGAATTCGAATTTGTTACCGGTGAACGCAAACGGCGAGGTCCTGTTGCGGTCGGTGGAATCCTTATGGAATTTGGGAAGGATATGCACGCCCGTTTCGAGATCGTTGCGCACGGTGCCGCAATAAGGTTTGCCTTCCGCTATGCAGCTCAATATCGAAGTCAGTTCTCCTCCGAGATACATCGATATTATCGCGGGCGGCGCTTCGTGCGCTCCGAGGCGGTGATCGTTACCCGCGCTCGCAACGCTTATGCGCAGAAGATCCTGGTATTCGTCCACAGCCGTTATCACAGCGCAGAGGAATAAAAGGAATTGAGAATTGTTGTAAGGCTCTTTACCGGGATTGAGAAGATTGAGCCCCGTATCGGTGGAAAGCGACCAGTTATTGTGTTTACCGGAGCCGTTCACGCCCGCGAAAGGTTTTTCGTGCAGGAGGCAGACAAGCCCGTGACGGGTGGCTACCTTCTTCATCACTTCCATCGTGAGCTGATTGTGATCGGCGGCGATATTCGCGGTGCAGAATACCGGCGCGAGCTCGTGTTGGGAGGGTGCAACTTCGTTGTGCTTCGTTTTCGCGAGCACGCCGAGCTTCCAGAGCTCTTCGTCAAGCTCTTTCATATAGCTTACGACGCGCGGTTTGACCGGTCCGAAATAGTGATCCTCGAGTTCCTGCCCTTTCGGCGGACGCGCGCCGAATAAGGTCCTTCCGGTGTATTTGAGGTCTTTGCGGTTGTCGTAATCCTTCCTGTCGATAAGGAAATACTCCTGCTCCGCTCCGACTGTCGGGAATACCTTGTGTATCTCCGTCCTGCCTAGGAGATGAAGTACTCTTAACGCCTGCTTGTCGAGCGCTTCCATCGAGCGGAGCAAAGGCGTTTTTTTGTCGAGCGCTTCGCCCGTATACGAACAGAAAGCGGTCGGAATACAGAGTATTCCGTCTTTGATGAAGGCGTAGGAGCTGGGATCCCAGTTGGTATATCCGCGCGCTTCGAACGTGGCGCGCAACCCGCCCGAAGGGAAACTCGACGCGTCGGGTTCGCCTTTGATGAGCTCTTTACCCGAAAATTCCATCGTCACGCCGCCGCCCGGCGCGGGAGTTATGAAACTGTCGTGCTTCTCCGCGGTCATCCCCGTCATCGGCTGGAACCAGTGCGTGTAATGCGTTACGCCCTTCTCTATCGCCCAGTCCTTCATCGCACCCGCGATAACGTCAGCCGCTTCGCGCGACAACGGGCGTTCTTCGTCGATACACTTAAGGAATTCCCTGTAGGTCTCGGCAGGCAGACGCTCCGCCATCACCGCTTCGTTGAATACCAGACTGCCGAAAAGCTCTTTCATTTTCATAAGAGTCGCTCCTTACGCGTACGCACGCGCTTTAACTCCAGTAAGTATAATATAATTTAGTCTAAACCGGCTTTCGCTGTCAAGCGGAATAAGTATAATTAAAGGCTACCTTTTCCACATTCTCTGAAAAATACCGAAAAGCATCGGGCTTATCCTGCGAGTTTCTCCGGAAGCCCCCGTAACGGACGCCCTTATCGCCGCCGCCGTAAGCTCCGGCACGATCGCCGTGAGAATATTGAATTCCACCTTTTTTTCTCCGGAAGCGAGCGCGAATACCGCGTCGCCGTCGAATAAAGTGTGAACGGGGCGCAACGCTCTCGCGTACCCGTCGTGAGCCACGTCCGCAAGGATATTCGCCTGCGTTTTCGTTATAACGGCGTTCGTGAGGATACAACTTATCGTGGTATTCGTAGCCTTCGGCTCCACGCCGCCCGCGCTCATTATCT
>JADINF010000168.1 GCA_017694145.1 Candidatus Stercoripulliclostridium pullicola | reverse complement strand
AACGCCCTCATTATCTGCCCCACCATAGCGGCGACCGACGCGCCCACTTCGCACTCCGCAGTTCTTTACACTCCGGACGGCGCGTTCGACGATTACGCATATTTCAAACAGAGCCCCAGCGTAGTTCTTATCGACACCACCGTTATCGCCAACGCTCCCGTGCGCTTCCTCGTATCGGGCATGGGCGACGCGCTTTCCACTTATTTCGAAGCTCGCGCCAACGTTCAGTCCTACGGTAACGTCAACGCGGGTCTTCCCTGCGGCGCCAACCGCACCAAGGGTACCCTCCTTGCCAGAGGCACCAAAGCCGCTTTCGCGCTCGCGAGCCTCTGCTACGAGAACCTCCTTGCCGACGGCTACAAAGCCATGCTTTCCTGCGAAGCCAAGAAGGTCACTCCCGCTCTCGAGAATATCGTAGAAACCAATATCCTTCTTTCCGGTCTCGGATTCGAGTCCGGCGGTCTTGCCGCGGCTCATGCCATTCACGACGGACTTACCGTTCTCGAGGAGACACATAAATACTTCCACGGCGAGAAGGTCGCGTTCGGCACCATCTGCCAGCTCGTTCTCGAGAACGCGCCTACCGAAGAGATCGACGAAGTCATCGGCTTCTGCCTCGAAGTAGGACTTCCCGTATGTCTTGCCGACCTCGGCGTAGAGGATATCGGCGACAGACTTATGACCGTTGCGGAGAAAGCGTGCATACCGGACGAATCCGTCCACTTCATGCCCTTCCCCGTCACCGCGGCGGACGTTGCGGCGGCTATCGTCACCGCAGACAAACTCGGCGAAGCCGCGAAAGCGGGTTGCTGCTGCTGATAACCTTAAACTCACCGCGTGCCGATAGGGTAACCTGTCGGCACGATTTTATTCGGAGGTACAAAATATGAAGAAAATAATGAACACTGCCGATACTTTCGTATACGATATGTGTCACGGCTTGGCGAAAGCGCATCCCGAACTCGAATTCGTGGAGAAATACAAAATCGTCAAGAAGAAAGCTCTCGACAGGAATAAAGTGTCGCTCATCTCGGGCGGCGGCTCCGGGCACGAACCCGCTCACGCGGGCTTCGTCGGCAAGGGAATGCTCGACGCCGCCGTATGCGGCGACGTATTCGCCTCTCCCTCGCAGATACAGGTCTATAACGCCCTGAAACTTACCGCGTCGAAGAAGGGCACGCTGATGATAGTCAAGAACTATTCCGGCGACTGCATGAACTTCAATAACGCGGCGGCTCTTGCCAAAGACGAGGGCATAGAGGTCGACGCGGTGTACGTTAACGACGACATCGCCGTCAAAGACAGTCTCTACACTGTCGGCAGGCGCGGCGTGGCGGGCACCGTATTCGTGCACAAGATCGCGGGCGCATGCGCCGAAAAAGGCGGTTCTCTCGCCGAGGTCAAAGCGGTGGCGCAGAAGGTCATCGACAATATCCGTTCGTTCGGTTTCGCGCTTACTTCCTGCACGGTGCCCGCGGCGGGCTCGCCCACTTTCGAGATCGGCGAGGACGAGATGGAATTCGGCGTGGGTATCCACGGCGAACCCGGAAGAAAGAGAGAGAAGCTCCAGACCGCCGACCAACTTGCGGCGAGGATCGTTCCCGACCTTATGGAGGATCTCAAACTCAAGAAAGGCGAGGAGATCGCGCTTCTTATCAACGGTTTCGGCGGCAGTCCTCTGCAGGAGCTGTATCTTTTCAATAATTCCGTAACCAAGGAACTCGAAAAAGCGGGCGTCAAGATCTATAAGACTCTCGTCGGCAATTATATGACCAGTATCGATATGGCGGGCGCGTCGGTCACTCTCCTGCGTCTTGACGACGAACTGAAAGGCTATCTCGATTATCCCGTAGCGACTCCCGCTATCACCTGGGGCGGCGCGTCCGCGGAAGCGCTCGCTTGTCAGGAAGCCGTAGCGGCGCTCGCGAAAGCGCTCAACATCACTCCCGGAGCGTTTACAGCAAAAGCCGCCGACGACGACGCGGCGGTAGCCGAAGAGGAGAGCGACGAGGGCAAAACCTACGAATTCGAGGGGGAAGCCGTAATAGGCGAAAAAATAAACACTCCCGGAATGGGCAAGCTCGTCGAAATGATGGCGGATATCATCATCGAGAACGAAGTTCCGTTCTGTAAAGCCGACCGTTGCGGCGACGGAGACTTCGGAATGAGCATCGCCAAGGGCTTCAAACAGCTCAAAGCAGATTGGGCTACCCGCAAGAAGGGCAACGTCGGCGAATTCCTCGTAAGCTGTTCCGAAATAATCATGGAATACTGCGGAGGCGCGTCGGGACCCATCTGGGGATCGGCATTCCGTTACGCAGGGAAGGCGGTAGCCGGCAAGAAAGAGATCGATCTTGCGGGACTCGCGGCTATTTTCCAAGCGGCTGTCGAAGGCGTACAGGAAACGGGCAGAAAGAGTTTCGGTAAGGGCGCCGTGGTAGGCGACAAGACCCTGATAGACGCTCTCGTACCCGCTGCCGACACCCTGAGCGAATGTGCGAAGAAGGGCTGCAAGATGAAAGCCGCTATGGCTAAATCCGCAGAAGCCGCGGTAGCGGGCGCGGAAGCCACGAAGTTCATTCAGGCGAAGATGGGCAGAGCAGGAGTCACCGATTCCGAAGGCTATCCGGACGCGGGCGCTTACGGACTCGGCGTGATCTTCACGGAGATCGTCAGACGCCTCGGATAAAGAATTCCGTAATTCCGTAAACAAAAAAAGGGCGCCCCGGCGGGGCGCCTTTAATTTTGAATATAAAAGGCGGCAGTGCGCTAACGGTCGCGGGAAGCGCCCGTTGACTCGACTTCTTCCGTACGGTCGTTTACGTATCCGACGTAGGGTCTTCGAGTGACTCGCGCCACCGCTTTCGATATCGGCACGAAAAGAGTAGGGAAAACGACGAAGTTCGTGACGGTCTGCGCTATGTAGAAGTATATCCCCCTTACGTAGTAGACGGCGAAGCGTTCCCCGAAGTTTTCGAAGTATCCGCTCGCGAGTCCCACGTCGACGAGCGACGAAAAGACTCCGAACGCCACCGTCAATACGACGGCTACGGCTGTATATAATATCCTGTTGGGCTTTGTAAAAAGGGACAAGAGAATGAAAGCTGCGCACACCAGCGGCCAATGGACGAAGTAGGATATCACCCACGTTCCGAAGCCGTAGATAAGCGTTTCCGTCACGACGAAAACGTATACCGCGATAAGTCCGGTAACGCCCAGAACGTAACCGTACACGGCGCACAGAAGCGTCACTATCTCCACGTTGGGAATAGCCGAAAGTACGAATTTCCCGCCGACGAGCGTAGCGGCCGCCATTGCCGCATATGCTATTTCTGTCGCCCCGAAACGCTTTTTCGGTTGCCCTATATAACGTTTCACGGTATTAGCCGTATACTATCGTACCTATGTATACGGTACAGCCCGCGAGTATCGTCATATCGCTTGCGCCCACGCCGCTCGAAGTAAGCGCCGTTTCTTTATAAGTCTTTTTCAGAACGTATTCGCTGACGTCGAAGTCGGCTTCCACGGTCGTGAAAAGATAGATATATTCGCCTTTGGTTGAGTCGGGTTTGAGCTTTCCTACTTCGGACAGCATACCGTCCGCGATAACGTATTCTATGCCGAATTGTTCTTTCGCCGCGCCGAGCACGTCTACGAGATTACATTCGACGCTGAGTCCGTCGAGCTTTATTTCGTATTCGGCGGGTTCTTCCGTGCCGATGACTAGAGTCATGGTATCGTCTTTGCCGAATACGCCTTCTTTTTCACAGCCCGTAAGCGAGCATGCGGCGAATATCGCGGTGAGTATCATAAGTATTGCGGTCAATGTCACGGACGCTTTTTTCATACGCGCCTCCTTATATATATTTTCGGGCGCGGGAAAAACAAACCTTCCCGTAGGGGAAGGCGAAAATACGGAAAGAGCGTTTCCGTTTTTTGCGTCCTTCTCTTGCCCAAAGACGACTTACATATCTGCGGGGCAGGTCTTCCGACTTACGGTATTCACCGATCACGGTAATGGCTGTTGCGACGGATTTGCACCGAGATTCCCACTGTTGACGGCTTGCGCGTGCGCTTCCGAACCTCGCAGTTTTCGGTTTTTACGGGAAATATCCCGTTAATTTAAGTTTAACGCCGGTAAAGGCGTTTGTCAACGGTATCTTCTATCCGTTGAGTCTTGCTATACCCGAGGGGACGCCTTCGAATATCTCTTTCGCGATCTTGACGTCGGTACCGGCATCCTTGCAATAATAGTCGGCGCCGATGTCTCGCGCGTATTCCTCCGTAAGGACGGCGCCTCCCACCATAACGGAGCAATCGGGACATTCTTTCTTCAGAAGCCGTACCGTTTCCTCCATATTTTTGACCGTCGTCGTCATCAGTGCGGAAAGCCCGCACAGCTTTATTTCACGCGCCTTTACCGCTTCGACTACCGCTTGCGGTTCGACGTTTTTACCGAGATCGACGATCTCGTATCCGTAGTTTTCGAGCACGGTGCGAACGATGTTTTTTCCTATATCGTGCACGTCGCCTTTGACCGTCGCGAGCACTATAGCGCCTCTGTTGATGGCGTTGTCCGCCGACATGCGGGCGCGTACTTCGTCGAAACACAGCTTTGCCGCGTCCGCCGCGGAAATAAGTTGCGGAAGAAACACTTTGCCGCTTTCGTAGTCGTCGCCTACGGCGTTCAGCGCGGGAATAAGATAGTCGCTCACGAGCGCGAGAGGAGCCAATCCTTCGTCGAGAAGTTTTGCCGCGGCTCTGCCCGCGTCGGGCAAGCCTTTCCGTATACAGTACGTAACGTCGCCGCTTGCGGAGTCAGATGACGCCGCGTACGGCTTTAAGGCGTCGCCAACGGAAGAGTATTTCTCCGAGTAAGCCGCGCAGCCTGCGTCCTCGCCCGACAGTACTTTGTAAGCGTCCACGGCTTCCGTCATCTCGGGAATGTTGGGATTGATTATCGCAAGATCCAACCCCGCCCACATAGCCGCCGTAAGGAAAGCCGCGTTTACCTTGTTCCGGGCGGGAAGTCCGAAAGACACGTTGCTTACTCCGAGTACCGTCTTGACGGGATGCGCGGCTTTTATGCGCCGTATCGCTTCGAGAGTGTTCTTTACCTGTACCTGCTCGGCGGCGACCGTGAGAGTAAGACAGTCGATATAAACGTCCTCTTCAGCTATGCCGTAAGCCTTCGCCCGTGCGATTATTTTTTCGGCTATAGCAATTCTTTCTTCTACGGTTTTAGGTATCCCTTTTTCGTCTATCGTCAGCCCGATCACGGCTGAACCGTATTTTTTCACCAAAGGCAATATCCTTTCGAGAGAGGAGTCTTCGCCGTTTACCGAGTTGACTATCGCTTTACCGCTATAAGCGCGCAACGCGCTTTCCAGAGCTTGCGGATCCGAAGAATCTATCTGCAGAGGAAGATCGGTTATCTTGCTTACGTGCCTGACGAGATCGGCAAGCACTTTCTTCTCGTCGATGCCCGGAAGTCCCGCGTTTACGTCCAGTATGTCCGCGCCCGCTTCGGTCTGCTCGACGGCTTGCCCCGTCACGTAATCGAGATCGCCCGCAAGAAGCGCCGCTTTCATAGCCTTTTTCCCGGTAGGGTTGATGCGCTCGCCGATGATCCTGACGCCGTCTATCCGCACGCAACGGGTGGCGGAAGATACCGCGTATTTCAGTTCGCAAGCGTGTTGAGCGGGCTTGCGTTCGCCGATAACTTTCTTTATTTCCGCGATGTGTGCGGGAGTAGTCCCGCAGCAGCCGCCGATAACGTTTACGCCCGCTTCGGCGTATTCGAGGCAGTACGAAGCGAACTCCTCCGCGCCTACGGAATATTTCCCTTCGGGATCGGGAAGTCCGGCATTTGCCTGCACTATAACGGGCTTATCGGTGGAAGCGAGTAACTTTTTAACTACCGGAAGCAGTTGCTTAGGTCCGAGCGAGCAGTTCACGCCGATAACGTCGGCAAGCGGCGAAGCGGCAAGAGCGTAACACTCCACGCTTACGCCCGTGAACGTGCGCATGTTTTCGTCGAAGGTCATTGAAGCAATGACGGGAAGGGAAGAATTCTCTTTAGCCGCAAGCAGCGCCGCGCGAAGTTCGGTAAGATCCGACATGGTTTCGATGAGGATAACGTCGGCTTCGCTTCCCGCTTTGACGGCGCGAGCGTAAGCGTTATACGCGTCTTCGAATGTCATAGTGCCCACGGGTTCGGTCATTTGCCCCGTAGGTCCCAGATCGAGCGCTATGATCTTGTCCGGAGCCGCTTCGCGCGCGATCTTTACCGCCGCGCGTATTATATCGTCCGACTTTTCGCCCGCTTTAAGAATGTTTGCGCCGAAAGTATCGGTACTTATGACGTCCGCGCCCGCTTCGGCGTAAGCGCGATGAATGGCTTTGACCGGTTCGGGATCGGTGAGTACGAGCATTTCGGGAACGGTGCCCGTTTTAACGCCCGACGCTTCCAGCATTGTGCCGAAAGCACCGTCGAATATTACTATCTTTTCTTTGATCAGTTCCGAAAAATTCTTCATAGATCCGTCCTTTGCGGTCATCTGCGGTAAACGCAGTCGGTTTTGGAGCATATAGCGCAACGGGATGCGCAAGCTCCGCGCTTGGCGCCTTCCTTGAGTATACCTATTACCGCCGTTACCGATTTGAGCGGCGAAAGGGTGTAGTTTTCGTCAACGCACACGCCTATGCGCGTGGGCGTGTTAAGTAAAGCGCAGATATCTTTCTGCGCCGATATGGGGAAATCTCCGTATCCGCAGGAAAAACGCGGAAGAAGGATTCTCCCCGAGTCTTTCTCGAGCTCCGCGCAACGCTCGTCGAGGTAACTTTCTATAGCGCACGACGCCGCCGCGTCGAATACGAGAGCGTCCGTGCGGCTTACAGCCGTAAGTCGCGTAAGTTCTCGTTCTATGCCGGCACCCACGGTAGCCGCTATAAGATACACTTCGTCCACGCCCGACAGGTGTTTTGCGATATCGGCACCCTCAAGCTTAACTCCGGTATCCGAAAGCGCGCCGTTTGCGTAAGTAAATCTACGGACTACGGAGCGCGGCGCGGCTACTTCCAAGCATCGCGCGCTCATGCGTTCCAATGAACTCGTCGTAATTTCGTCGAGCGGCTGACCACGCCAGCCGAGATATCTCAAAAGCTCCGTCCGCTCTATTTTCATTGCCTGTTCACACTTAAGAGCATCGGCGAAACGTTGCTCGTTAGTTTACGAGCCACTTCGGAATTGTTCATCACGTAGAGATGTACTCCGTCCGCGCCCGAAGCGATAAGATCCGCTATCTGGTCGGTCGCATACGCGATGCCTGCCGCCATGAGCGATTCCGGTTCGTCGTAAAAGCGCGCTATCATACGCGATATTTTGTTGGGGATCTTCGCGCCCGACAGACTTATTATCCTGTCCACATGATTCTTTTTTACGAGAGGCATTATTCCAGCCTGAACCGGGACGTCGATACCCGCCGCGCGGATATTGTCTATGAATCTGTAGAAGTCTTCGTTGTCGAAAAACAACTGCGTAACCAGGTGAGTGACGCCGCAATCAACTTTCATTTTGAGGTACTCGATATCCTTTTCGGGCGAAGGGCTTTCGGGGTGGCATTCGGGATAGCAAGCCGCCGCGACGTCGAAACCGTAGTCGGATGCGTGTATGCGACGGATAAGATCGCCTGCGTAACGGAATTCTCCCGAGTCCGCCACTCCCGGCATTCTGTCGCCTCGGAGAGCGAGGACGTTTTCTATGCCTTTTTCTTTCAGAAAAGCGAGCGAAGCGTCTATTTCCGCAGCGGTGGAATTCACGCAGGTAAGGTGAGCCAGCGGCTCCACGTCGTATTTGTTGCGAAGCATGTCGACTATTTCCGGCATTCTCGAGTTGCCCGAACCGCCCGCACTGCACGTGACCGATATGTAATCGGGCGCAAGGCTTGCGAGTTCCGATATCGCCTTCTCGACAACGCCGAGGTCGGCGGTGGGTTTCGGCGGGAATATCTCGAAAGAATAAAGCGCCTTTTTGTTTTTGAACAGCTCGGAGATTTTCATAAACAACAGTACCTTCCGTATTGCGCATGCGCGCGGAGCGCGCTTCTGATAATATAAGTTATTATACTCGTAAACCGTATAATAATCAAGGCAAATTAGCGAAATCTGCGTAATAGAACGAAAAAGCCGGAATGACGAAGCGTTCCGGCTGTTCGAACGTATGCGTAGCGAGGATTTAGTTATTTGACGTTTTGCGGAGGAACGATGAGCTCGATATCCGAATCGGGATAGGAGCAGCAGGGATGAATATAAGAGAATTTCGCGTCCGCAAGTCTGCGTTTGTCGGCTCCCGCTATGGAGAATTTACCTTTGACGAGTTTGCTGTGGCAGTATCCGCAACCGCCCGCACGGCACATGGCGGGTACGTGCAGTCCCGCGCGCTCCATTGCGACAAGCAAAGTTTCTTCGGCGTTTGCGGGAATTTCGTAAACTTCGTCGAGAATGTGAACGGTAAGTTTATAAACTGCGGGTTTGACGTCGCGGTTCGTAACGCAGTTGGCTTCCTTTTTGACGTATTTGCCGCCGACGCCTATCGACGCGAGTTCCTTATCGAGGAAATTATACATCGCGTTGGGTCCGCACATCATGACGGTGAAATCTTCCTGCGAGACATACTTTTTGATGATGTCCGCAGTGATAAAGCCGTGTTCATAGCCCTCTTTG
>JADINF010000022.1 GCA_017694145.1 Candidatus Stercoripulliclostridium pullicola | reverse complement strand
GCCTATTCCGCGCGAGCTCAGCATTACGTAGGTAAAGAGATAGCTCCTTCCGAATACGTATCCCGCGGCATATCCCGGTAATCCCGCCCCTTCCGGCGGCGAGTTAAGTTCGGGATAATTGGCTTTGAGCTCTTTGACGACCTTCTCGGAAATACCCATCATAGTGGCGTAGACCATATACTCTTCCCACAACGCAAGATGCGGTATCTCATATTCCTTTAAGTTACTGAACTCGAGCATATAGCGTTCGAGGGCTTTCGATTCGGCGTGTTTGCGCTCGCCTTCCTTCGTAAGTTTCCCGACCGTAGGCGTGAAGTATACGAAAGATACGCCGGTTATTAGCGCGCCTATCGCCGAGAACAGTAACTGCGTATTCGCAAAATACATTCCTACCCCCGCCATTATTAGGAGATATCCGAGCGTCTGCAATATACTCCGCGCCGTAAGCGGCGAAGAATATTTTTTACTGCGCGCTTCCGCACCTGCGGACTTGTCGAATACCTTTAGATATTTGCGAACCACGCCTTGGAAGGAGGAAGCGAATTTGCGCATTTCGTCGGTAGTGAACGAACCGCCGTAGTTTTCGGCAACTCTTTGCAAAAGCGCGTACACCGCCTTTTCGTGTTCTTTGAGATCGTTGAGTTTGGCTTCCGCCACGCTTTGCGGCGAAATACGGTATTCCGCTTTATCGCCGTTCTCCGAGGGCTCTATCCTTATATATTCACGACGCGCGAGATCCATAATTGTAGCGGATATAAGTTTACCGACGTTGTCTTTGCCGTTTCCGCCGCCCTCGTAGTAATAGAAGAAATATCCCATTTCCGCGGCGCTGCCTTCGGCGTCTATCTCGCGAACGTAAGGCGGATATTTGCTTTTATCGTATCTGCCGAAGAAGAATTGCGAGTATACCGCATAGCCTATAGCGATAACGACGCCGAGAGCCGCAACCACTATACCCACGATATAGACGGTATTTTCGCTTTTGATCCGCGCCGTCCACTCGTCGTACCACTTCTGTTCTTCGGCAACGATACTTTCGCGGACCGCTTTTCCGTTTTGTTTTGCGACTTCTTCGGAATTGAAAAGCGATTTATCCGTTAAAATTCGCGTTTCGATATAATTACCCGCCGCCACGTTCTCGACGGTGTATTCGAAACCGTCGGCAGTCTTCTGCACGGCGGAGCCGGCGACTTCACAATGCAACCATACGAGGTCGTTATCGCTTAACGCCGTCCCGTCGGGAAGGTATATCGTGCAACTGAAATTCTCTATGGGAAGAGTGAATTTTTCGGAATATATCTTCCAGTACAATACCGCCGTGTCTTCGTACAACGCCACCGCGTCGGTTATCGTATAACCGAACGTAATACTCTTGGTGCCGCGCGTAATTTTCGGGAAATAACACCCTATCTCCCGCTTACTGCCCACGCCGTACATATAATATTCGTATTCGGCGTAAGGATTGGCGCCCGATGCGGACGGATTGTCGGGATCTTCGATATAGGCGTATTCTTTGCCGGTGTCGTTGTCGTATACCGTAAGATCGGTAATTCGTGAGGATATCGTCGGGAAAGAGCCGTCGTAAAGATCTATTTCCTTATAGAAATTCCTTATTCCGTTGTCGGAGTTTATCGTCGCGTCCCACCGCTCGGATACCGTAAGACTGCCGTCCGCGTTCATTTGCGCCGAAATAACGACGTTTTTCAGTACGACTTCGGCGTCGGACGACTTTCCGAACAGCGCCGAACAACCGTACAGAATAAAAAATAACAGTACGATCAACAGCGCGAATATTGCTATTCTCGTGACCTTAGTCTTCATAAGATTATATTTAACCGACTATCAGAATTTGACTTGCGGGACCGCCTTCTCCGCTTCCTCTATCTCAAAATACGGTACGCCTTTGAATTTGAAGGCTTTGGCAACCAAATTCGAGGGGAAAAGCTGTAATTTCTGATTGTAATTCATCGCGGTGTCGTTATAGAACTGACGGCTTATCGCTATTTTGCTCTCAAGATCGCGTAAGTCGTTCTGAAGCGACATGAAATTGGCGTTCGCTTTGAGTTCGGGATAACGCTCCGCAACTACGAGAAGCCTCGACAACGCGCCGGTCAGCTCGTTGTTCGCGGCGATTACGTCTTCAGGCGTTTTCGCGCTTCCTACCGACGCGCGGGCGCGGGTGACTTCACTCAAAGTTTCTTTCTCGTGCGAAGCATAACCCTTAACCGTTTCCACCATATTGGGGATAAGGTCGTAACGGCGTTTGAGCTGTACGTCTATCTGCGACCAGGCGTTGTCCACGCGGACTTTGAGCTTGGTAAGTTTGTTATAAGTGACTATGGTGTAAGTTATGATGCACATGATATTGCGCTCCTTGATTTATTACGGATACCCGTTTCAATTATTATATTACAAAACGCGCCGTTATTGCAAGCAATACGATTTTATCTTACCGCGCCTTTTCTCACGCGCTGTGCGCGCAAGGGAAAATTCGGATAAATTTTGTTAATAAATAATGGACAAGCCGCATATCCTTATGATATACTATCAAAGCAATCGGCAAAACCGTTGTGGCGCCATAGCCAAGTGGTAAGGCACGGGTCTGCAAAACCCTCACCCCCAGTTCAAGTCTGGGTGGCGCCTCCAAACTCTTTGCCGTTATGGCGGAATAGGCAGACGCAAGGGACTTAAAATCCCTCGATGGCAACATCGTGTCGGTTCGACCCCGACTAACGGCACCAAAAGGAAACGGCAAAGAAGCCGCTTCTTTTTTTATAAAATCCTATTGAAAATCAAAAACCAAGGTTAAACTTATTCCACCCGTTTAGCGTTAATAATGAAATACGACGTTACTCCCGCGGCGCCCGCGCCGTGAGAGCGCCCCCTTTTACGCAAAAACGCGGAGCTTTACGCCCCGCGTTCATTACGTTGTCGGTTATATATTAACCCGAAATCTCTACCTTGCGCCAGTCATAATAGTCATATGTCGACTTGAGATAGGTAGCCGCTGTGGAAGCGTTCGCGAGATCGGCGCTCGAGAGCGAAGTATAATTACTGAAAGAGCTATTCAGCGACACCTGCCAGCCCTCGGTATCCTCGAAAACAACCGAGGTAAGTTTATTGCAATCACGGAAGGCGTATTCTCCTATGCTCGTGACCGAGTCGGGTATCGTCACCGAGGTCAGTCCCGTACAACCGTAGAAAACGTAATCTCCTATGCTCGTTACCGAATTTCCTATCGCCACCGAGGTAAGCCCAGTACAACCGTAGAAGGCGTAAGCTTTTATCTCGGTTACGGAATCGGGTATTACCAAGTCTTCGACTATTTGTCCGTCTATGTAGAGATTACCTGCATAACAAAGCGGGTTTGCGGACGAATCGCCGAACGATATGTCGCACCAGCCCGCGATATCTCCCGCGTAATATACCGCGGTAAGTCCCGTGCAGCCCAAGAAGGCATAAGCATTTATTTCCGTTACGGAATCCGGTATTACCACGTCCTCGACTAACTGTCCGTCTATATAGAGATTGCCGGCATAGCGGAGCGGATTAGCGTATGAATCGACGAACGATATACCGCACCAGCCCGCTATATCTCCGGTATAATACACCGCGGTAAGTCCTGTACAATCATCGAATGCATTTCCCCCTATGTGCGTAAGCGAGTTACCTATCGTCACCGAGGTCAGTCCCGTGCAACCACGGAAAGCATAACTTCCTATGCTCGTGACCGAGCCGGGTATAACGACCGAGGTAAGAGAGGTATTACTATAGAACGCATATTCATATATCTCATAGGTATTTACGGTCGTTCCGTCGTATGCCGTGAAGCTTTCGGGTAAAGCAATATCCGTAACTTCGCCGTAGTAGCCCATGAAATAGCCGTTCGTTCCGTCGTAGAAAAAGCGGTATCCGTCCGCGGTATCGGTAAACCGGGAGCCGTTCTCCTCGGTATATACGTTTTTCGCGTAATAGCCTACATCACCGTAAGACGAGCTCCCCGCCGTAATATTCAGAGAACTCTTGTTATACACTTCCACGAGTTTGTAACACCACTCGAAAGCGCGGTTTCCCAAGCTCGTGACCGAATCGGGGATCGTCACGGTCGTCAGTCCCGTGCAACCACGGAAAGCATAGCTACCTATATCCGCGAGCGTTTCCGGCATCGTCACCGAGGTAAGCATGGAACAACCGTAAAACGCGCTCTGCGGAATATTTCCGCCCGTGAGCGTAACGCTACGCAAACGGGAAGGAATGCAATAGACGGATTCTCTGTCGTTGTACACCTGTCTGACCGTAGTACCTCCGACGTATTCGGTCGCGCCGAATATGTATCCGAAAAGTCCCGCCGAAGTTCCGTCGGCGTTGTTACCGACGAACGGGAGCGTAATGCTTTCGAGCGAACTGCAACCCGAAAAAGCTCCTTCGCTTATACTCGTTACGTTGTCCCCCACTACCACCGACGTAAGCCCAGTACAGCCGAGGAAGGTACCGTATTTAACGCTCGTCACCGAATCGGGTATCGTCAATTCGGAGCCCAGAGGTTCGCCGTCTATATAGAGCGATACCCCTCTCGTCATCACGTTGGCAAGCCCGTCTATACCGCACCAGGCGGCCATATCGCCTTCGTAACGTATTTCGGCAAGATTTTTACAGCCGGAGAATGCCTGCGAGCCGATATTCGTCACGGAAGCGGGTATCGTTACGGAAGTAAGACTGCCGCAACCGAAAAAGACGTTGTTTCCCACCTTGACCGTACCTTCGGGTAAAACGAGTTCGGTGCACGGAGCACCGTTCAGATAAAGAGCCGCGCCGCCGTTAAGAGGGTTTGCGACTCCGTCGAAAAAGGAGATCGCGAGCCAATCCTTAAGACCTCCCGAATAATATACGTTCTCTATGCCCGCGCAACCGTAGAAAGCCGACAGTCCCGCGAGCGTTACGGAATCCCCGAAAGAAACGGACTTCAACGAGGAACAATTATAGAAAACGGAGCCTCTTATCTCTTTGACGGAATCGGGAACGGCAACTTCCTTGAGCGACGAGCAGCCCGAGAACATCCCGCGCGTCAGGATCCTCAGATTTTTGGGAAATACGACTTTTTCAAGAGCCGAACAGCCGGAAAAAACGTACTCGCCCACTTCGGTGACGTTATTGCCTATTTCGACTTCGGTAAGCGCGGTACAGCCGGCGAACGCTTTGTCGCCGATATTTTTTACGTTATTTCCCGCCTTTACTGAAACGATCTTGTCGGAATTCTCGAACGCGCCGCTTTTGACGGAAGTGACCGCAAGCCCGTTATAAGTATCCGGAATGACTACCCTTTGTCCGCCGCGCACGGATGCGCTTTTTTCGAAGCCTGCGACGGCATAACCTTCGCCGCGCGCGTCCTTCTCGAAAATAAGAGTGACCTGACCGCCGCCGGTGCCGTCCGACGTACCTTTACCCGCGCATCCTGCCGCCACAGCCGCGATCAAAATCAACAAACACGCTACAATAAAAACAAGATATATCCTTTTCCTTATCAAAATCTCCCTCACAACGCTCAACTCAAACAGTTTTTCGTATAGCCGTATAATAACCTACGCCGTATCTTACGTTAAATCTTCTAACCTTCGGCTAAATACGAATCGATTGTATCAACAAACTCCCAGATTGTCAAGCGCGGAGCCTTCCGAAGAAACTCTTGCCGCCTACAAATTATACCGCGGCGCTCCGCGCCGTGAGAGCGCCCCTTTTCACGCAAAAACGCGGAGCTTCACGCCCCGCGTTCATTACGTTGTGATTTATTCAAGCCTCAGATTCTACCTTACGCCAGTAATAATTGCAATATGTAGATTTGAGATACGTAGCCGCCGTGGACGCGTCCGCGAGATCGGCGCTCGAGAGCGAAATATAATAACTGAAAGAGCTATTCCCCGACACCTGCCAGCCCTCGGTAGCCTCGAAAACGACCGAGGTAAGTCCCGTACAACCCTCGAAGGCAGAATACTCTATGCTCGTGACCGAGTCCGGAATAGTCACCGAGGTAAGTCCCGTGCAATTATAGAAGGCATAAGCTTTTATTGCCGTTACGGAATCGGGTATTACCAAGTCTTCGACTATTTGTCCGTCTATATAGAGTATGCCGGCATAATAGAGCGGATTAGCCTTGTCATTGACGAACGATATACCGCACCAGCCCGCTATATCTCCGGTATAATACACCGCGGTCAGTCCACTACAATCCCGGAAGGCCATATCTCCTATGCTCGTCACCGAGTTCGGAATAGTCACCGAGGTCAGTCCACTACAATCCCAGAATGCATGCTCTCCTATGCTCGTCACCGAGTTCGGAATAGTCACCGAGGTGAGTCCACTGCACCACATAAAGGCATTATCTCCTATACCCACAGTACCGTTACGCAAAATTACTTCGCTCACGGAAGTATCGCAATTGATAGCCCATTTATCCACATAATATACACCGTTTTCATTCTGCACAAGATCTGTGCAACCGGAGAAGGCATAACTTCCTATGCGCGTAACCGAAGTCCCTATCGTCACCGAGGTAAGTCCAGAGCAATCATAGAAGGAATAATCTCCTATGCTCTCGACAGAGTCGGGTATCGTCACCGAGGTCAGTCCCGTGCAACCTCGGAAAGCAGAATCTCCTATGCTCGTGACCGAGTTTCCTATCGTCACCGAGGTCAGTCCCGTGCAACCCGAGAAGGCAGAACCTCCTATGCTCGTGACCGAGTCGGGTATCGTCACCGAGGTGAGCCCCGTGCAATCCTCAAAGGCAGAACCTCCTATGCTCGTCACCGAGTCGGGTATCGTCACCGAGGTGAGCCCTCTGCAATTATAAAAGGCATAATCTCCTATGCTCTCGACAGAGTCGGGTATCGTCACCGAGGTAAGTACATTGCAATTATAGAAGGCACTCTCTCCTATACTCTTGACCGAGTTCCCTATTGTCACCGAGGTAACTCCCGTACAACCGTAGAAGGCATAATTTCCTATGCTCGTCACGGAGTCTGATATAGTTACCGAAGTGATATCGGTGCGGTCGCTAAAAGCGTAAGGATAAATTTCGTATTGCGATATTACGGTATATGTAAATAAATTATAAACCTTAAAGCTGTCGGGCAATACAAGATCGGTTTCGGCACCGCAGTACTCAACCAAGTAGCCTTTCCCGTCCTGATAGAAGAACCTGTATCCGTCCTGCTCGACGAAACAAGTGTTATCGCCGATATAATCGTTGACGTATATCCTGCGGGCATAATATCCGATATAACCGTTATCGGAACTACCCATTGTAATATTCAGGCTGCTTCGGTTATATATCTCAACGAGTTTATAACAATTTTCGAATGCCGATTCCCCTATACTTGCTAAAGTACTGTTGATAATAACTTCGCTTATACCTATACAACCGTAAAATGCGTAATCCGGTATTTTGCTCAGATTATATGTGGACAGTCTGTTTACCAATTTACCCTTTATATATAAGTTTGCACCGTTAGCCAACGGATTGGCGTAAGCGTTGGCAAACGTTATACCGCACCAACCTGCTATGTCGCCGGTATAACTTCCCATATAATTGACTGTTGCAATATTCTCACAATGTTTAAAAGCATCCTCGCCTATGCTCGTGACCGAGTCGGGTATCGTCACCGTTGCGATCATAGAGCAATCGTAGAAAGCTCCGTACAGGATATTCCCGCCAGTTAACGTGACGCTGCGAAGGCTAGACGGTATATAATACCTGCTATACGTCGTGCTCGAAGTGCTGCTGCCGTAATAATACTGCCTGACTTCCGTTCCGCCGGTATACCTAGAAGTACCGAATATGTATCCGAAAGGATACTGATATGTGTCTTGCGAAGTCTTACCCGCTTCGGCTCCCACGAAAGGTATAGTTATGCTCTCGAGCGAACTGCAACCGGAGAATGCGCCCTCGCCTATGCTTATGACCGAGTCGGGAATAGTCACCGAGGTAACTCCGGCGCAACCCGAGAAAGCATATTCTTTTATCTCAGTTACGGAATCGGGGATAATAAGTTCGCCTTCTATTTTCTGACCGCCGATATAAAGCGTTCTTCCGCTTCCCGTTATATTGCCGAGACCGTCTATACCGCACCAGCCCGCTATATCGCCGGTGTAATTTATCGAGGTCAGTCCCCTGCAATCATAGAAGGTATAATTTCCTATGCTTTCGACCGAGTCGGGTATCGTCACCGAGGTGAGCATAGAGCAACCGTAAAAAGCGCCGTACAGGATATTCCCGCCCGTTACCGTGACGCTGCGAAGGCTCGACGGTATGTTATAATAATCAGCCGTCGTGCTCGAAATACTGTCGCCGTAATAATGCTGATAAACTCCTCCGTCGATATATGAAGAAATACCGAATATGTAACCGAAGGGATACTGATATGTGTCGGAAGAAGTCTTACCCGCTTCGGCTCCCACGAAAGGTATCGTTATGCTCTCGAGCGAACTGCAGCCCGAAAACGCTCCCATTCCTATACTTGTGACCGAGTCGGGTATCGTCACCGAGGTAAGTACCGTACAATTCTTAAAGGCATTCTCTTCTATGCTCGTCACGGAATCGGGTATAGTCACCGAGGTAAGAAACCGACAATTTGAGAAGGCGCCTCCGCCGATGCCTACCGTGTCATCACGCAAAGTCGCTTCGCTTACGGAGAAATAGCAATCGATAACCCATTTCCCCAAGTAACTTACTCCGTTTTCTTTTTCTAATTTAAGACTTATACAATTGTGAAAGGCATTATCTCCTATACTCTTGACGCCGTCTCCGATCGTCACCGAGGTAAGCATGGAGCAACCGTAGAAAGCTCCGTACGGGATATTCCCGCCCGTTACCGTAACGTTGCGAAGGCTCGACGGTATGTAATAATAACTATCCTCTACTCGCAAGGTGTTGTCGTAATTGAGCTGGCCGTAAAAAACCTGCCTGACGCTCGTTCCGCCGGTATAATTATTGGAACCGAATATATATCCGAAGGGATACTGATATGTGTCGGAAGAAGTCTTACCCGCTTCGGCTCCCACGAAAGGTATCGTTATGCTCTCGAGCGAACTGCAGCCCGAAAACGCTCCCATTCCTATACTTGTGACCGAGTCCGGTATCGTCACCGAGGTAACTCCCGTACAATTACGAAAGGCATTTGCGACTATACCGGTTACGGCAGAACCGTTATATGTAGACGGTACAGTTATGCTTTGACCGACGTTACCCTTGTACCCCGCGACAACATAAGTGCCGTCACCTTTCACGTTTGGTTCGAATACAAATTCGAACACATCTGTACCGGGATTTTCAATAGCGTCACCGCCGGGGTTCTCGCCCGTGTCTCCATCGTCTTTACATGCGGTCGCCGTCGCTATGAGCAGCAACAAGCAACACAGTACGGCAATGATAAGAAACAGTCTCTTTTTCATAACGCACACCTCTTGATTTACTTATACCGTCCGACGTTCACGTCGGCGTTGTTCGGAATTTTATGCGGGAATTGAAAACTTTGTTGACCATACCTGAGAAATATCCCATTGCGCGATAACCTTGCTAACCTTTGGTTATGCTCCGGTTTCATTCTATCAATTTTACCCCTGTTTGTCAAGTGCAAAGCCTTCCGAAAATACGGAATATATGTAAATTTTAGAGCAGAGCTACACTTTTCCGTTTAGGGGTCGGGTATTCCGTTACTATATGCGGATACCCGCCGCGTTATCATCAAAAGGATAAAAACAATGCGGCATTTCCCATTTTCGGATTTTGTACGGGTTTTTCTACCCTCTTTTCGATATTTTTGTCTGCGCCGATCGCTTACTTCTTACAAAGATACCCCGACCGCGTGAGCGATCGGGGTATCCGGATAATGCAATAACGGAGGTAACGTCAGTGCAAAGGTTTGCGTTATTTGTTTGCGGACGAAGCTTTTTTCTTCTCTGCCAAGGCTTTTGCCTTGCAAGCCGAGGAGTGCGGGCAACACGAACACTCGGAGCAGCCGGAGCAACCCGTCTTGCCTTTAGCTTTTCTTATCACGGCGGCGATCATCACGCCTAAGACTACCGCCGCCGCGACTACCGCTATTATTATTTCGGTCACGCCCATATCATTTCTTTCCTTTCAGGAATGCCGGTACGGTGAACTTCAACTTGCCTTTGTTGTAGAGGACTATGAGGGTTATGACCGCCGCCCACAGCGCGAGCCATATAAACACCGTCCACCACCACGAGCCTACGGTATAGACCGTCGCCGCGACGAGATAGGAAGTAACTATCCAGAATACGAGAGTCATATTGAAGCTCTTTTTCCCGGGAAGCTCCGCTTTGGCGGTGGCTACCGCCGCAAAGCAAGGTATCGTGGTCATATTGAACGCTATGAAGGCTATGAGCGCGGGAACGGTTATGCCGGTCGCCGCTATCATCTGCACAACGGAGTCCACTCCGCCGAGCGCCTCGTCGGCTACGAATCCCGAAGTGATACACGCGGCAAGCGTGCCGAAGGTAGCGATGACGTTCTCTTTGGCGATAAGTCCGGTGATCGCCGCCACAACGAATACCCAACCCCAGGAGCCTAACTGAGAGCCGAAGCCCAGAGGAGTAAACAGCGGCTGAACGAGTTGTCCGAGTCCTGCGAGTATGCTCGAATTGATCTCCTCGTCGCTGAGGTACTGCCAGCCCCACGAGAAGTGGCTTATGAACCAAATAACTATCGTGGACGCGAGGATTATCGTGAACGCCTTTTTGACGAAGTGCTTTACTTTATCCCAAAGGTGGAGCATAAGGTTCCTGAACTGCGGCGCGTGGTATGCCGGAAGCTCCATAATGAAGGGCGGCACCTCTCCGCGCATAGTCGTGGAACGCATCAGTATCACTGTGACGATAGCCACCGTTATACCGAGCACATACATACCGTAAGTGATGAGGTCGGCGTTGCCGATACCGAATTGCATCACTATTCCGCCCGCGATGGCGGTAAGTATCGGAAGCTTTGCTCCGCAGCTGAAGAACGGAATAACTCTTATAGTCGCTATGCGTTCGTTCTCATCCGAGAGCGTACGGGTATTGATCATAGCGGGTACGGAGCAGCCGAAGCCCATTATCATTGGCATGAACGCCCTGCCGGTAAGTCCGAATTTACGGAAGATGCGGTCGAGAATGAACGCAACGCGCGCCATATATCCGGAGTCCTCGAGGATCGAGAAGAAAAGGAACAGGAGAAGTATCTGCGGGAGGAAGGAAAGTATCGCGAAAAGTCCTCCGAGCATACCGTCCACGACGAGTCCCTGCGCCCATTGCGCCACGTTACCCGCTTCCATCGCGCCCGCTACGGCGTCGCTTATCGACGAAGTGGCGAGGTCGAGAAGGTTAAAGAGTATTACGCCGGGGGAATTTATGCCGCCCGCGCCGAACACGCCTTCGAATGCGGTGCCTTCGAGGGACACCCAACCTTCGGGCAGAGCCGCGCCGATGAACAGGAAATTCTCCGAAATCGTCAAATGGAATACGGCAAAGAGTATGACAAGGAAAATAGGAATTCCCCATACTTTGTGCGTAAGCACCCGGTCGGCTCTGTCCGATTTGGTCAGTTTGTCTTTACTCTTCGCGCTTCCTCTGCGGAGCGCGGAGGAGTAATTTGCTGAAATATATTTGTAACGTCCGTCCGCCACCACGGCTTCGAAATCGTTGCCGAAAACGTCGTCCTTGAAAGTCTTTTTGAATTCTTCGACGGTGCGAGCGGCGTCGGGGTGCGCTTTAACCTCGAGTTCGTCGAGCTCAACGAGTTTGACGGCGTGGAAAAGCGCGTTATCCACTTTCTGCCCCTCGAGCGCTATCCTGCAATCCCCTATCAGATGTATAAGACTGCTTCCCTCCAGTACCGTGAACGCCTTGCGCGGCTTAAGCGAAGCCGCGTAAGCGCGCTTCATCAGCTCGTCAAGCCCCGTACCTTTGAGCGCCGAGATTTTCACAACGGGAAGTCCCGTCTTTTTCTCGAGCTTTTCCGCGTCTATCGCGTCGCCCGCTTTCTCCACCGCGTCTATCATATTGAGCGCGATGACGACCGGCACGTCTATCTCCATGAGTTGCGTCGTGAGATAAAGATTCCTTTCGAGATTCGTCGCGTCCACGATGTTGATGACGCAGTCCGGCTTTTCGTCAAGTATGTAATTGCGCGAAATGATTTCTTCGGGCGTGTACGGCGACAGCGAGTATATTCCAGGAAGGTCTATAATGTTGACCGGTTCGGGACATTTTTTATAAACGCCCTCTTTTTTGTCAACGGTAACGCCCGGCCAGTTACCGACGTGCGCCGTGGAGCCGGTAAGATAATTGAATAGAGTGGTTTTCCCCGAATTGGGGTTTCCTGCCAAAGCAAATTTTTTCATAAGACCTCCATAATTACGGTTTCCGCTTCGGAGTTACGGAGCGTGAGCTCGTAGCCGCGGATATTGACTTCGATGGGATCTCCGAGCGGCGCGCGCTTGCGAAGATACACTTCCGCTCCGGGCGTCACGCCCATATCGAATAACCGCCTCTTGATCCTTCCTTCGGCGGTCACCCTCGTCACGAGTCCGCTCTGTCCTGCGGACATTTCGCTGAGTTTCTTGTTCATACTGCCTCCTGTTGCTGTATTACGAATATTTGAGTCGCCAACGCCCCGTCCAGCGCAAGCCTCGAGTCTTTGACGACGCATATCGTGCTTTTTCCGCTTCCGGATATCACCGTTATCGCGCTCCCAATCGTAATACCGAGATTTTCGAGATGTTTTTTCGTCTTTTCGTCCGTCATTATCTTGACTACTTTCAACAATTTCCCGTGAGGCGCGAATACAAGCGGCATTTTCCTTGAAACTCCTTTTCCGTATTTAATTTGCCGTAAATATGAAATATCTTTCACATTCGGTCACATTATATCAACAGTATATGCGGCTGTCAAGCAAAACGTGAAATATTTTTCATATTTTTCGTATTGCAATTCTGTCGTGCTGAAGGTATAATGTTGAATATGGGTAAAGAGATACGCGAACCGCGTCAGGAGCGGTCGATAGAAAAGAAAAACAGAATAATCCGCGCGGGATACGAACTTTTCTCGGAAGTCGGATATTATAATACGAATACCGCGGAAATAGCCAAACGCGCGGGCGTTTCCACGGGGATAGTATACGGGTATTTCCGCGATAAGAAGGATATATTGACTGCTGTGCTCACTCTATATATGGATAAGATATGCGAGCCCATATTCGGGATGTTCGACGACATTTCCGCAAGCGGGATACGCGAAGTGATACCTAAAATACTCGATTCGGTGATAATCGCACACAGAGATAACGCTAAAATACACGAAGCGTTGCACTCGATGACGCATACCGACGAGGAGGTCAACGCGGCGTTCATACGACTTGAGGACGAAATAACCTCGCGGCTCGAAAGCGCCCTTACCGAAGCGGGTATCGGGCTCGACGCGCCGCGTGAGAGGATACATTTCGCGATGGACGTGATACAGTCTTTCGCGCACGAATACGTATACGATCACCACGAATATATCGATTACGCGAAAATGCGCGGGATAGTGACGGAAACGCTTTACGCGCTTTTCGCCCAATGACCTTACTTTATAACGGAAAAGCGCGCCCCTGTGGGCGCGCTTTATTTGTATATTAACGATTGTCGATATTTTTTATTTCAGAGGGATCCGCGCTACAGAGTATCTCCATATTGCGGAATATCTTTTCCGCGTCCCAGTCCCACCATTTCAAGGCGAGCAAATATTCGATCAGCTCGTCGTCGAATCTTTTTCTTATTACCCTGCAGGGATTTCCCGCCGCGATCGTATACGGCGGAATATCTTTCGCTACTACCGAATCGGCGCCTATTATGGCGCCGTCTCCGATATGTACGCCCGGTAAAACGGTTACGTTCTGCCCTATCCAGACGTCGTTACCTATCACGGTATCCCCTTTCAACGGAAGCTCGTCGAGGGAGGGAATACTCTTTTCCCAGCCGTTGCGCATTAAGCTGAAAGGATATGTCGTAACGGACGCCATACGGTGATTAGCGCCGTTCATAACGAATTCCACGCCTTTGGCGATGGCGGTGAATTTCCCTATGATGAGTTTATCGCCTATGAAATCGTAATGATGGGTGACGTGCGCTTCGAAATTCTCGGAGTCCTCCGGATCGTCGTAATAAGTATAGTCCCCGATAATTATGTTAGGGCGCGTAACGGTATTTTTAATGAAACAGATACGCGTCAGATCGGGATTTGGATGCGCGCATTTCGGATCGGGACCGTAAAAATATGTCATAACGTGTTTCTCCTCGGTTACTAAAATAAAACGGACCGGTCGAATTCCGATCCGTTGACGCCATATCGGTAATGTTCAATGCCTTTTTTCGCGCAATTCGGCGCGTCGGGCGTCAGCCGCGAGTCTCTTTTCGCGTTCCTTGTCCGTTTCCGCGTCTATCGCCGCATTGCGCGCTTTAGCCTCTGCGTTGGCGGCTCTCAGCTCCTCCCTGCGCGCTTCGAGTATCTCGGCGTCGCGCAGAAGCGCTTCCGCGCGCTCGCGCTCCGCCCGCTCTCTGTTGAGCCTGTCCAGCGCTATCAGCCGCTCGCGTTCCGCTATGAGCGCGTTCTCTTCGGCGGCGAGCTCCGCTTCCGTGAGCCGAGCCTTCAGCAACGCGTTGTCCTTACCGTAGCGCACGCGGAATTCCCCTTCGTCGCTTTTCATCCGCATCCGGAA
>JADINF010000167.1 GCA_017694145.1 Candidatus Stercoripulliclostridium pullicola | reverse complement strand
GCGCGAAGTGGGTAACAAGATCGTGTATGAACTTAAACTACGCGGCGACGTGTGTTTCGATCTGCTGTCCGAAACGGGGATCTCCCCCGCGCCCTATCAGTTCGCCGACGGTATCGCTTCGGAGATCGTAGCCGAAGTCTGTTGTGCGAGCGCCTTTCTACGGGGCATATTCCTTGCGGCGGGCACAGTTTCCGCGCCGCCGAGGCATACCGTCAGCGCAAAAGCGGTAAGTTATTATCTCGATTTCACCGTCAACACGGAGAGAATGGCGGAGGACCTGAAGGCGTTGCTCGCGGAATTCGACGTCGCGGCAAGGATAAGGGTACGGAACGAGCTCTATTCCGTCTACGTCAAAGACGCCGAAACGATCTCCAACCTGCTCGTCAGAATGGGCGCGGTGCGCGCGATGATGGAATTACAGGACATACTCGCGACGCGCTCGCTGAATAACGACAACAACCGACAGATAAACTGCGCGAGCGCAAACATAGACAAAAGCATAGACGCAAGCATGCGACAGATAGTCGCAATAGAGAAAATACGCTCCGCGCGCGGACTGGACTCGCTAGATCCCGCGCTCAAAGCCACCGCCGAAGCGCGGCTTGCCAATCCCGAAACGACTCTTTCGGAGCTTGCCGAGGCGCTCCCCGGCAACCCGTCGAAAAGCTGTCTTAACCACAGAATGAGAAAATTGCTTGCTATAGCCGCGGAAATCGACGCAAACGGCGAAAACGCCTGAAACGCGGCTTTACGGAGGAAAAGATGCCCACCGATAAAGGAAATTTCATACATCTGCACGTACATACCGAATACAGTCTGCTCGACGGAGCGGCTCCCGTGAAAAAGCTCGTAAAGACCGCCAAAAAGCTCGGAATGCCCGCGCTTGCGATGACAGATCACGGGAACATGTACGGTACGATAAAGTTTGTGGACGCCTGCAAGAGCGAAGGCATCAAGCCGATAATCGGGTGCGAATTCTACACTACCGAAAACATGCACGTCCACGAAGGGCGCAATACAGAGGAGCAGAACAAGAACTGTCACCTCTTACTTCTCGCGAAAAATTACGAAGGCTATAAAAACCTTGCCAAACTCAATTCTTACGCCTGGATAGACGGATACCATTATAAGCCGAGGATAGACCTCGAATTACTCGAAAAATATTCGGACAATCTCGTCTGTTTATCGGCGTGCATAGCGGGCGCTATACCGCGCTACATCCTGCGCAACGACTACGAAGGCGCGAAGGCTTACGCGCTTCGCCTGAAAAACATGTTCGGCGAAGGGGATTTCTATATCGAGCTTCAGAATCACGGTCTTGAAGAGGAGCTGAAAGTCAATCCCCTGCTCGTGAAGCTTGCCCGCGAGATAGGCGTCAAATGCGTAGCCACCAACGACGTGCATTACATTACGAAAAGCGACGCCGAAATGCACGATATAGTCCTGTGCATAGGTACGGCTTCCTACTACGACGACGAAAACAGAATGAAGTGGCTGCCCAACGACAACTTCTATCTCAAGACTTACGACGAGATGGAGAAGGTGTTGGGCTGGTGTCCCGAAGCGCTCGAAACGCCCTACGAGATCACCGAAAAATGCAACTTTAAGTTCCCGCCGAAGCAATATCAGTTACCCGATTATCCCTGTCCCGACGGAATGAAGTCGGACGAATATCTCCGCAAACTTGCTTACGAAGGACTGGAAAGGCGCTACGGCACTATCACCAAAGAGATCCGCGAACGCGCGGAAACGGAGCTCGACGTCATAATTTCGATGGGTTTCCCGGACTATTATCTACTGGTATGGGACTTCATCTTCTGGGCGAAGAACCACGACATACCCATCGGCAAAGGCAGAGGTTCGGGCGTTGGCAGTATCATAGCGTACGCCATAGGGATAACGGACGTCGAACCTCTCGAATACGACCTCATTTTCGAAAGGTTTCTCAATAAAGACCGTACCTCGATGCCCGACTTCGACATAGACATTTGCTATCACCGCAGAGGCGAAGTCATACAGTACGTAAAAGACAAATACGGCGAAGATCATATCTCGCAGATAATAACGTTCGGTAAGCTCAAGAAAAAACAAGCTATCAAAGACGTTGCGCGCGTATACAGACTGCCTTTTGCCGACGTTTCGAAGATAACGAAAAACATCGGTAATTTCGGAGAAGAAGAGAAGAAGGTCCACATTCCCGACCTCGTCAATCCCAACAGCAAATATCTCGTATCCGACCTATACGAGCAATACGTATCCAACCCGCAGATCAAGAAGATAATCGACATAGCGGCGCAGATAGAGGGCATGCCGCGCAACACTTCGATACACGCCGCAGGCGTTGTCATTTACCGCAACCCCGCTATCGACACTATCCCGCTTGCGCGTAACGGCACCGAAACCACTACTCAATTCGACATGATAGAAGTGGAAGGTCTGGGGCTTCTCAAGATGGACTTCCTCGCCCTCATGACTCTTACCGACATCAAGATGGCGCACGATTACGTCAAGGAAGCTACCGGGCGCGACGTGGACTTCAACGAACTCGGCTACGCCGACCCCGAAGTTTACGCGATGATATCGGCGGGAGATACCGACGCGGTATTCCAGCTCGAAGGCGGCGGTATGAAAAAATTTCTTACCCGTCTTAAACCGGTATGCATGGAAGACGTTATCGCAGGTATCGCTCTTTACCGTCCCGGTCCGCTCAAAGATATAGACAAATTCATTTCCTATCGTAAAAACCCCGAAACCATTGTGTACAAGCACCCCCTGCTCAAAGACATTCTGGGCGTTACGAGCGGTATAATCGTCTATCAGGAACAGGCGATGATGATAACCCGTAAGCTTGCGGGATACACGATGACGGACGCGGACAACTTCCGCAGTATCATAAGCAAAAAGAAACTGGACAAGATCCCGAAGGAACGCGACAAGTTCATCAACGGTCTCAGAGACGCCGACGGAAAGGTATTGATCCCCGGGTGCGTCGCCAACGGCATAAGCGCGGAGATCGCGCTCGAAATATTCGGCGAAATGGAGAGCTTCGCCTCCTACGCCTTCAACAAGTCGCATGCGGCGGCGTACGCATATCTTTGCTACGAAACCGCGTTCTATAAGCATTACTACCCTACCGAGTATCTCGCGGCGGTCATCAATAACCGTATAAACAAACCCGACGACACGAAGAAATACATGGCGGTATTGAAGACGATGAACATACCGCTCTTGCAACCCGATATCAACAAATCACTGCCGCTTTTCTCGCCCGAAAAGGAAGGTATCCGTTACGGACTCGCCTGTATCAAAAACGTGGGAATGGCGATAATGACGGAAACGGTGAAGGAGCGCAACGAACGCGGGGCGTTCAAAGACCTGTACGATTTCATCTCCAGAATGGGAGAAACGCAACTCATAAACAAGCGCGTGGTGGAAAGTCTCATCAAAGGCGGAGCTTTCGACTGTTTCGGCGAAACGCGCGCCACGCTCATGGCAAACTACGAGCGTATCATGGCGGAAGTCGACGCCAAACGCAAGGAAAAGCAGAAGCGTGAGATCACCGGGCAATTCGACATGTTCGCAATGTTCGGAGAGGACGAAGCCGTCAGCGAAGCGCCTTTCAAATACGACCGCGTAAAAGAATACTCCCAACGCGAAAAACTGCTCGCGGAAAAGGAAATGCTCGGAATGTACATCACGGGGCACCCTCTCCACGGCTACGAAAAGGATTTCGAGGTATTCAATTTCAATACTTCGATGATACCGCGCCGCCGCGACGACGACGAGGACGAAGACTCCGTCGAAATGGATATCGTATCCGACGAACCCGTGCTCATTCACGACAATATGGACGTCACGACGGGAGGAATACTCGCGAGCGTGCAGCTCAAGCGTACCAAGGACGGCAAGGAAATGGCTATCCTGGTCATCGAAGACATGTACGACAGGATCGAATGTATAATGATGTCGCGCGCCTTTGCCGTTTCGCGCAAGTACCTCGTAGCCGACACCCTCGTCAAGATCAAAGGACGCCTCTCCTACCGCGACGACGAATGTAAGATCTACGTTTCGGAGCTTCTACCGTGGGATCTCAAGGAACGCGAGGAAACGGTTGAAGCGGACGCGCGCGTGCTGTACTTCAATCTCACCGACGCCGATTTTGCGGATTCGGATAAAATAAAACGCATAGACAAAGTGCTCGAAGCGCACCCCGGACCCAATACGGTCAAGTTCCAATACCGCCGCGCCCTCCACGAATACAAACGCACGGTTGGAGATCTCGACGCCGCGGGAAAAGAGCTCGCCGGCATACTCGGACCGCATAACGTCAAAATAATCTGATCCGACTGCCGGAAGTAAAATTTATTTAATCGGGTAACCGAAAGCCGAAAACAAGTACCCCGTAGTGAAATACGGGGTACTTTAATAATTAAGTGACCGGCGGCTCCGGGACAGGCGAACGCGCTAATCTTTCAAAGCGATGTTTTCGATAACGTAAGCCACTCCGTTATCCTCGCAGGAAGGACATACGTAATCGGCGGACTTAAGCGCCTTCTCCGACGCATTCGCGACCATTACGCCGAGCCCCGCGTATTCCACCATCGGCACGTCGTTGAGGCTGTCGCCTATTGCGATTATTTCCTCGCGCTTTATACCGTATTTTGCCGCGAGCGCGGCGACGGCTTTTGCCTTGCTCACGTCTCCGCGGATTATTTCGACCACGAACTTCTTACTGGTATTCACCAGGAATTCGTCGCCGTACTCCGCGCTCAATTCTGCTATGTATCCGTCCACCTTTTCGGGCGGAGTGATTATAAGCATTTTCACCGGCGAAATACCGTTCTTTTCTATGTACTCGCTAAGCGGCATCCCCGCTATTATCGGCGGCGAGAAGGTATACTTCGCGTATTCCTCCGCGTAGGGAGTTTCCGCCGGAATAACGTAATCGTCGTGCACGTATATCTGGTAATACACGCCTTCCGCGTCGAGTTTTTTCGCCACTTTGAGCGCGGACTCGTAAGGTATCGTTTCTTCGTTATAGAACTTACCTGTATCTATGTCCGCAATGACCGCGCCCTGATACCCTATCACCTCGCCGTGTAATCCGAGATACTTCGCGTGCGGGATTATGGCGGAGATCATTCGTCCCGTGCTCAGTACGAATTTACCGCCGCAAGCCACATACTTAGCTATCGCTTCGCGGTTCTTTTCGCTTGCAAAACTTAACGAATCCGAAAGCGTATCGTCGAAATCGCATGCTATCATCTTGTATTTCATTTCAGTCCTCCGTTCCTTCGGTAGCGTCCGAATGGAAATAATCGTATACTTTTTGCGCCCTGTCCTTACCGAAACCGCTCACTTCCGCTATCTCCCCGACGCTCGCTTCCGCTATGCGTTCCACCTTCTTGAAATAGCTCAGAAGCGCCCGCGCACCCTTGTCGCCTACTCCCTCGATATTCTTGAGATTGCTTCTCGTCTGCCGCTCCGACCGTAGCTTGCGGTGATATGTTATGGCGAACCTGTGCGCTTCGTCGCGTATGCGCTGGCACAGTTTAAGCGCAAGGCTGTCGCGCGGAAGTATCACCGGTTCGCTCTCGTGGGGACGGAATATCTCTTCCTCGCGCTTGGCAAGCCCCACTACCGCGATCCCGCTTCCTTCGAGTATCTCCACCGCCGAGCTTAACTGCCCTTTGCCGCCGTCCACTATGATAAGATCGGGCACCTCGGAAAAAGAAAGATCTCCTCCGCTCATCTCGCCGAGCCTTCTCGAAAGCACTTCGCGCATACACGCGAAGTCGTCCGAACCCACGACCGTCTTTATCCTGAAACGCCTGTAACGCTCTTTGGCGGGCTCGCCGTTCACGAATACCACCATGCTCGCCACTTTGTCCGTGCCGCTTATATTGCTTATGTCGTAACACTCCATACGCTTCGGCGGCTTCTCAAGCGACAGCATCTCTTTGAGCTGTATGACGGCGCCTTTGGTGAGCGATTCGCGCGACGCTATCTTCTGCACTGTCTTGGTTAAATTTTCGCTCGCGTTATTGTAAGCGAGCGCGACGAGCTGCGCTCTGGCGCCGCCTTTCGGCTCGAAAACGTGCACTTTAGAACCCTTCTTCGAGCTGAGATAATCGGATATCTCCGCGCCGAATTCGGGCTCGGAATTGAAAAGTATCTCGTCCGCCACTACGGGGTTGTTCTCGTAGAACTGCATGACGTATCCCGACAGAATATCGCTCGCGTCGCCCGCCTCGTTCACGCCGGTATTCTCGCTTCCTATGACTTTGCCGCCGCGCACCACCGTGTAATTGATGACGCCGTACAGCCCGTCGGTAGCGTAGGCGAAGATGTCAAGATTGAAATCCCTCGGCAGATTGATATTCTGCTTCCGTACTATCTTGTCGAGAAGCTCGAGTCCCTCGCGGTACGTTATCGCGAGTTCGAATTCCTCGCGTTCCACGGCTTTCGCCATTTTCTCCGTCAAGAGCTCCCGCGCTTCCTTGTCGTTCCCGTTGAGGAAAGCCACCACTTTTTTGATTATCGCGCGATATTCTTCGGGCGTCACCTTACCGCAACACGGCGCGCAACACCGCCCTATATGATAATTGAGACATTCCCGCTTCGCGCCCTTTTTAATGTTGCCGCGACAGCTCCTCACGGGAAATATCGAATGTATGAGATCCATCGTTGCAGAAGCCGACAGCCCCAGCATATACGGTCCGAAATATTTACTGCCGTCCGCTTTGAGCCGCCTCGTCACCTCTATCGACGGGAATTCCTCGTTCATTTTGATTTTTATATAAGGGTAATTCTTATCGTCTTTAAGTAGAATATTGTAATACGGCTTATATTGCTTTATGAGATTATTTTCGAGTACGAGCGCTTCTATCTCGTTGGCTGTCACGATATACCTGAAATCGGCGATCTTTGCCACGAGCAGTTGCGTTTTTTCGGTCTGCGTTGCGGTCGAACGGAAATACTGTCTTACGCGGTTGCGAAGTATTTTCGCCTTGCCCACGTAAAGCACCTGCCCGAATTCGTCGAGCATTATATATACGCCGCTCGCAAGAGGAAGCGCTTTAAGTTTCTCGTTAAGATCGACCATACTGACATTATAATTCCCTTACGCAAAAAAAGCAATTCATACAGGCGGCGAAATCATCCGCGATATAATAAATAGCTCAATAATTATCGAAAAACGCTTGCGCTGTACTCAAAAGCTATGTTATACTAATCAAGCTGAAATAAGCCTCCATGGTCAAGCGGTTAAGACGTCGCCCTCTCACGGCGGAATCTGGGGTTCGATTCCCCATGGAGGTACCAAAACCGAGTATAAGGGCGCATATAGCGTCCTTTCTTCATATTATGGCTTCGGTCATTTACGTCATTGTAAACTCCCTCGCCATCTCATTCGAAAGAACGCTCTCTACGCCCTTCTCCTCGGTTTTCCTGCACCCGAATACATATAGCGCCCTTTTTTCATATCCGACATTCGGTCATTTACGTCATTGTAAACTCCCTCGTTTTCTCACTCGAAAGCCCGCGATCTGCACCCTTCTCCTCGGTTTTCACGTAGCCGAATATCTATGCTCTTTTCCTCGCTTTAACTTCGCTCGTTTACGCCGTCAGCCCTTTATTCAATCTGCATTGAATATTTTTACCGGACTTACGTTACCGTTTATAACGGTTTTCCGATAAAAAGAAAGGAGTCCCCGTTGTTCGAGAACTCCTTTGCTTATCCCTCCGCACGCCGGGTGTGGCTTGCGGTTGCTCCCTATTATATTATGGGTTGCTCTGTGACGAACGCGTCCGTGCGCCCGTTATCAGCTCCGTACGAACCGGATACGCCGTAGAGCGTTATATCCGCGCCGGTTTCCAGACGGGAATATCTGTAAAGCGCAAGGAATGTGGGCGTCGTATTCAGATCGGTTATTTCGCTGTACTTGTTGGAGCTACCGTACACGTATTCGCTTCCGTCCTCTCTTACTGCTTTCCACAATCCCATGTCTCCGAACTGCGGGCAATAGAAGATATGCGTTTCGCCGTCATAGGTTACGCTTATCTCCTGATAATACAGGTTCGCGCCCTTGCTGTCCGTAAGCGCTTTGAGCGTGTCCGTTCCGTCGTCGTACATTACGTCGGAAGTCGTGGACAATAGCTCGGTAAGATCGGTAGTAAGCCTTAAAGTCAGCGTGTGCACTTTGCCGTTCCACTCGGAAGTCGGTTGCCACGCCTGCTCTACCGACGCGATATTGTCATAGTGGAAGCCGAAGTAGAAGGTGTTGGAAGCTATGTCGTATCTGAGATAGGCTCCCCTGTCGGCGATACCGTCCACGGTGCTTGACGTTTCCCATACCGATTCGTTGAAGCGGAAGTTGAGTTCGCCCGAAGTCGCCGCGGAAGAATACTTCCAGGTCTGAGTGTCTCCCGCACGCGCTTTCGGAAGATCGAAGCCGTCGTTCACCGTGACCGTAGAGCCTGCGGCTATCTCCGCGCCGCTCGCGCGGTTAGCAACCCATTGGGTCACTCCGTCTTTAATTACGAGATAGTCGCGCGTTTCTTCCGGCAATCTCTCTTCGAGAGTCATGGTATGGAATACCATTCTCGGAGCGTTGGACGCGTCGAAACCGTTGAGAATGAATGCGTCGCGGTTACCCACTTCGTCGGCAAACACGTAAGTTTCCGTAGCGACTCCTACAAGCGTAACCGCTACGGCATAGTTATTGGTGCCGTAAGAGGTAGAATTCCTGTCGCGGTAAGCGTTGATTGCATAGGTCGGAAGCGTGGCGTTTCCGGTATATTTGAGGTTGTCGAGATCCAACACGCCGCTCTGACCGTATACCGTGTAATGCAATTCGACGCTCACGTTGTAATCGTAGGTATTCGTGCCCACGACTTCTTCGCTTGTCTGCTCGATATTGAAGTGCAGATAGATATTGACTCCGTTCTCGTCGCTGCCGTCGCTGCCGTCGCTGAACAGATAATAGTCTATGCGCCCCGTTCCCGCAGGATAGACCGCGGTGCCGTCGGCGTTGACGGTAGCCGTTCTGACGAGATCGAACACGGTGGACA
>JADINF010000166.1 GCA_017694145.1 Candidatus Stercoripulliclostridium pullicola | reverse complement strand
CCGGTAGTGGATTCCGTCGTAAGCGCGGTTTACGACGTGCCGGTAGGCGAGGTCTGGAGCGAAAAAAGCATACTCGCTCTCAAAGATACCGCCGCTTCTCACGGTCTTACCTTCGAAGTGGTGGAATCGGTTCCCGTGCACGAGGATATCAAGCTCGGCGCCCCTACGAGGGACAGGCTCATCGCCAATTACTGCGAGAACGTAAGGCGTCTTGCGAAATACGGCGTGAAATGTATTTGTTATAATTTCATGCCCGTTTTCGACTGGTTGCGCAGCGAAATGGCTCGCCCGCTTGCTGACGGCAGCAATTCGCTCGCGTACGACGAGGAGACCGTTCTCTCGCTCAATCCTCTCAAGACATCGCTCTCTTTGCCGGGCTGGGACGAGAGCTACACTCACGAGCAGCTCGTAGGACTTCTCAACGCATATAAGGATATCGACGAGGACAAGCTTTTTGCGAATCTCAAGTATTTCCTCGACGCGGTCATTCCCGTAGCGGAAGAGTGCGACGTCAATATGGCTATCCACCCCGACGACCCGCCGTGGGGGATATTCGGGCTTCCGCGCATCATCACCGACGCGGAGTATCTCAAGCGCTTCCTCGATCTCAATCCTTCCGTGCGTAACGGCGTTACCTTCTGCACGGGAAGCTTCGGCGCGAGTCCCTCAAACGACCTCGTCGAAATGATAAAAATTGCCGAAGGAAGAATTCATTTCGCTCACCTCAGGAACGTGCGCCACGACGCGGCGCGTAAGTTCCAGGAAACGGCGCATCCCACCCGCGCGGGCTCCCTCGATATGCTCGCTATAGTGCGCGCGCTCGTAGACGGCGGCTTCGACGGTTACGTCAGACCCGATCACGGCAGAATGATCTGGGGAGAGCAGGGCAAGCCCGGTTACGGTCTTTACGACCGCGCTTTGGGAGCCATGTATCTTTACGGTCTTTTCGAAGCCGTTTACGCCGAGAAAAAAGGTCGTTGAATCTAATTATTGACGGCGTTCTTGCGGACGCCGTATCTTTTGAGTAAACGGGTCTCGCCCGCGGAGGAGAAGGAGAATATGCAAAGATATAATATCGATTTGAGTAATAAGACCGTCGCCCTTACGGGCGCCGCGGGAGCAATATGTTCCTGTTTTGCCAAAGAACTCGCCAAGGTAGGCGCCAAAGTCGCCCTTATCGACATCAACCTCGAAGGCGCGCGCAAAGTTGCCGACGAGATAAGCGAGAACGGCGGTATAGCGCGCGCGTATTTCGCGAACGTGCTCGACAGAGCGAGCCTCGACGATTGTTACGAGAAGGTAGTCAAGGATCTCGGCGGAATAAATATGCTTATAAACGGCGCGGGCGGCAATCATCCCGCGGCGACGACGGATAAAGAATATTACGAGAAGGGCGACATTACCGATCCTTCGGTCAAGTCCTTTTTCAGCCTCGAGAGCAACGCCATCAGAAAGCTTTTCGACCTCAATTTCACGTCCATTCTGCTTACGACGCAGGCTTTTGCGAAAGGAATGGTGGAAACGGGCGGCTCCGTCATCAATATCAGCAGTATGAACGCTTTCCGTCCGCTTACGAAGATACCCGCCTACAGCGCGGCCAAATCGGCGGTGTCAAATTTCACCGAATGGCTCGCCGTGCATTTCGCGGGCATGGGTATCCGCGTCAACGCGATAGCGCCCGGATTTTTCGTGGGCAATCAGAACCGCGCCCTTCTTTATAACGAGAAAGGCGAGCTCACGCCCCGTTCGCACAAGATAATTTCGCATACGCCTATGGGCAGGTTCGGCGAGCTCGAAGAGCTCGTGGGCACTCTACTGTGGCTTGCGGACGAGGAATTCAGCGGTTTCGTGACCGGCGTCGTCGTTCCCGTGGACGGCGGTTTCTCGGCGTATTCGGGAGTATAAGGCGGTATTCCGCCGTGCGGGCGCGAGTAACGCGCCGACGTACAAAATAAATATAATTATTAAAATATAAATCGCGGGAGCGTTGCGTCCCGCATGTATAACGGTTATCAATCAGGAGGAGATAAATATATGAAAGTGACCATTTCGGGATTTTACGACGAAGTGAGTTTCAGCCTCGACAAGCAGATAGAGCTTGCCAAAGAATTGGGAGAGAAATATATTTGCCCGAGAAATATAGACGGCAAAAACATAGCGGATTATACGGTGGAGGAGTTCGTGGCGGCGGTCAAACCGAAGCTCGACGCAGAGGGCATAGCCTTCAGTTCCATAGGTTCGCCTATAGGTAAAGTGGGTATCAACGACGAAGAAGGTTTCGCCAAGCAGCTCGTTCAGCTTAAAGAGCTCGTCAAGATATGCGCGGTGATGAACTGCAAATACATAAGAATGTTCAGCTTCTTCATGCCTGCGGGAGAGGATCCCGCCAATTACCGCGACGCGGTCATGGAAAAATTGAGAAAATTCGTCGAATGCGTGGAGGATTCCGACGTTATCCTTCTGCACGAGAACGAAAAAGAGATCTACGGCGACACCGACGACCGTTGCCTGGACATTTATCACACTATAAACAGCCCCAAACTTAAACTCATATACGACGCGAGCAACTACATTCAGGTGGGCGTAGACCCCAACGCAGCGTATGAGAAAGTGAAGGATTACGTCGTATATTATCACATGAAGGATTGCGACAAGGAAACGCGCGTCGAAGTGCCGCTCGGACTGGGCGTCACCGATTACAAAAAGATCTTTGCCGATCTCGAAGCGCGCAACTACGAGGGCTTCATGACTCTCGAGCCGCACACCGGGAAATACGCCGTCGGCAGGAAATTCCTCTATTTCGTGCCGTTTGCCCGCTATATGAAACCGGAATTCTATAAAGCTTTCCGCTATATCGATTCCAAACTGGGCAAGAAGGCTACTGACAGCGTGAGCCGCAAAGACGTATTCGTCATTCAATACAAAAATCTCAAGAAATTCATCGAGGAGGCGTCCGAATAATGGATAAGGTCAGATTCGGTATCATCGGTATAGGCAAGATGGGTTCCCTGCATTGTCTGCGCTTCACGCACGGACTCATCAAAGACGGCACCCTTACCGCGGTATGCGATATTTCTCCCGAACGTAAGGAATGGGCGGAGAAAAACCTCAAAGCGAAAGGCGTCAAATTTTTCGACGACTACAAAGCGCTTATCGACAGCGGAAAGGTAGACGCCGTGCTCGTCGCGACTCCGCACTACGATCACCCCGTGATAGCGACTTACGCGCTCTCCAAAGGGCTCCATACTCTCATCGAGAAGCCTGCGGGCGTGTATACGAAAGCCATTCGCGAGCTCAACGAGTACGCGGCGACCAAGCCCGAGCTCACTTTCGGTATAATGTACAATCAGCGCACCAATAAGCTGTACCGTTTCGCGAAGGAGCTTGTCGAAACGGGACGTCTCGGCGAAATGAAGCGTATTAACTGGATAATCACCAACTGGTATCGTCCGCAAGCGTATTACAACCAGGGCGGCTGGAGAGGCACCTGGGCGGGCGAAGGCGGCGGCGTGCTCATCAACCAGTGCCCGCACCAGCTCGATCTCTTCCAGTGGCTCGGAGGTATGCCTTCGATGATACGCGGCTACGCCAAAGTGGGCAGGAACCGCGACATCAACGTCGAGAACGACGTCACCGCGTATATGGAATATCCTAACGGCGCCACGGGCGTGTTCATCACTTCCACTCACGACTTCCCCGGAACCAACCGTCTCGAGATAGACGGCGATAAAGGCAAGATCGTCATAGAGAACAACAAACTCGTGTTTACCGAACTGGAAGTGGCTGAATCCGTATTCAACGCTACCAATAAGAAGTTTATGCCCTCTATACCTTCGCACAAAACCGTCAAGAGGATGTCGAAGGTAGGCGAACTTATGATGAACGTATTCGGACAGCACACGGGTATCATCAACAACTTCACCAACCACATAGTGAACGGCGAACCGCTTATCGCGCCCGGCGCGGACGGTATCAGGGGACTCACCATATCCAACGCGATACATCTTTCGAGCTGGACGGGCGAAGCGGTGGAGCTTCCCATCGACGAGGATAAATTCATCGCCGAACTCGAAAAGCGCAAAGCCGAAGAAAAAGAATCAAGCAAAAAGAAGGTGCAATAACGGCGTGGCATAAGCCCGCGCCGTATGCGCAAAGGAGTAATATGAAGACCGGATGGTATAAAGACGCAGTATTTTATCAGATATATCCCCGCAGTTTCTGCGACTCGAACGGCGACGGTATAGGCGATATCCGCGGTATAATTTCCAAGCTCGATTATCTTAAAGAGCTGGGCGTTACGGCGGTATGGCTTTCGCCCGTCTACAAATCGCCCAACGACGACAACGGTTACGATATATCCGATTACCGTGACATCAATCCCGAATTCGGCACTCTCGACGACTGGAAAGAGATGATAGCGGGGATGCACGAACGCGGAATAAAGCTCGTTATGGACCTCGTAGTGAACCACACTTCCGACGAACACGAGTGGTTCAAACAGAGCCGTTCCTCTAAGGACAATCCTTACCGCGACTATTATATTTGGCGTAAAGGTAAAGGAAAGGACGGCAAGCGTCCTCCCAACAACTGGACTTCGAGATTTACGGGCTCGGCGTGGCAGTACGACGAAACCACGGGCGAATGGTATCTGCACCTTTTCAGCAAGAAGCAACCCGATCTCAACTGGGACAATCCCAAAGTGCGCCGGGAAGTGGCGGATATATGCAATTATTGGTTCGAGCTCGGCGTGGACGGCTTCCGTTGCGACGTCATAACCTATATAAGCAAAGCGGAAGGGCTTCCCGACGGGAAATTCAATCCCGTGATGTGCGGCGACGAACACTTCGTGCTCGGACCGCATATCCACGAATATCTCAACGAGATATACGAGAAGGCGTGGTCGAAATACGACACGATGATAGTGGGCGAAGCGATAGGTTGCAAGCTTACCGACGCGCCGATGATAATAGCGGAGGACAGGCACGAACTGGACAGCGCGATAACCTTCGAGCTTATGGACGTGGATATGAAGTGGAGCTTCTTCCCCGTCAAATTCAATCTCGCCAAATTCAAAGCGGTGCAGAGCGCGTGGCAGGCGCTTCCGAAAAACTGCTGGAACACTCTCTACTACGAGAATCACGATCAGCCCCGTTCGATAACGAGGTACGGCAACGGCAGAGGATATTACCGTAAGGAACTCGGTAAGATGCTCGCGGTATCTTATATGATGCTCCGCGGAACGCCTTACGTTTATCAGGGACAGGAAATAGGAATGACCAATATCCGCCTCGAAGAGAAGGAGTACGTAGACATAATGGCTACGAGGGTATTCAGTCTTATCCGCAAGATATTCCCGCCTCTCATGCCGGTAGCAAGATGGGCGATGTCGAAGCGCGCACGCGACCACGCGAGAACTCCCATGCAGTGGGAAGACAAGACGGGCGCGGGCTTCACTACCGGTAAGCCTTGGATGAAGATAAATCCCAACCTCGGCGAAATAAACGTGGCAAGCGATCTCAAGAACCCCAATTCGATACTCAACTTCTATAAGAAGCTCATCGAATTCCGCAAAGGGAACGCCGTCATACGCGACGGCGACTATATCGAGTACTTCCCGAAGAATAAGAAAGTGTACTGCTTTGAGCGCAAATTAGGTAGCCACAGATACATAGTGTTCTGCAATTTCGCGGAGAAGAAGGTGGCTCTCAATATCGACACGATACCGAATTCCCGCGGAGCGAAGCTAATAATGGATAACTGGGCTACGCAGGAGGAAACTCTCGGCGACGCTATACTCCTCAAGCCTTACGAAGCGGCTATATACGAGATAGATCCTTCGGCGGATAACGGCTGATTTCCGATAAAGGAATCGGAACGCTTAAAGAAAGACCTAACGAAGCGGGCGCCGG
>JADINF010000165.1 GCA_017694145.1 Candidatus Stercoripulliclostridium pullicola | reverse complement strand
CGAATAGGCTTCGTCGAGTTCCGCTCCGACGGCGTCGGCTTCCGCTTCCGCCGCGCGGCGCTTGTCGCCCGTAAGAGTCGCCGCGTCGGTAAGACACGATTCGCGCAACTCCTTGAGCTCCGTCCACCTGCGATATGCGAGCGCAGTTTTAATCACGGAATCCCTTTCGCGGGCGTAGCTACGCCACAACGCGCCGTCGCCGAGTATTTCGGGGGCGGCGAGCAGTTCGTCCAGTTCTTTGAGCCTTTCCTCCCGCGAACGGGCGTATTCCGTCAGCGCGTTTCGGTTTTCGTCCATATTACCGCTGATTATACCATAAACGGCGCGGAAATGGAAGCGTTTACCGCGAACAGTATGTGTTCGTAAGGCGAACGTTGCGAAAAACGGGCATAATATCGCCTTTCTCGCGCCCGCCTTCGCTTCACAAACGTCGCGGAACGTGATATACTTTACACGTCGCAAACGTATTTACCATAATAAAGACGGGAGGTCTGTATGAAAAGAGTGCTCGTGACGGGCGGTTCGCGCGGAATAGGCGCGGCTATAGTGAAAAAACTCGTTTCAAGCGGTTACGACGTGTATTTCACATACAACGCGAGCGAGGAAGCGGCGCGCGCGCTTTCTTCGGAAACGGGCGCGAAAGCGCTCAAGTGCGACGTGCGTTCCGCAGAAGAAGTGAAACGCGCCGTAGCAGAAGCGCGGGCGGAAATAGTTGTAAACAACGCCGGCGTTGCGGGTTTCGGGCAGATACAGGACGTTACCGACGAAGAATGGGCGCGGATAACGGAAACCGATCTCGGCGGCGCGTTCGCCGTCATAAGGGCGGCGGCGCCGTATATGATAAGCGTAAAATACGGTAGGATAGTGAATATCTCGAGCATGTGGGGGATGCGCGGAGCTTCCTGCGAAAGCGTGTACGCGGCGGCGAAGGCGGGACTTATCGGGCTTACGCGCTCGCTTGCGAGGGAGCTCGGACCTTCGGGTATAACGGTGAACTGCGTGGCTCCCGGCTACATACTTACTGACATGAATTCGGCGCTCGACGACGAAGCGCGCGCGGCGCTCGTGGAAGAAACGCCGCTTATGCGCGCGGGCACTCCCGAGGACGTGGCGGAAGCGGTGGCGTTTCTTATAGGCGACGGAGCGTCTTTCATAACGGGAGCGGTGCTTCCAGTGGACGGAGGGTATACGGTATGAGCGAAACGGGCGGAAAGATAATCAAGATACTTTTTGTATGTCACGGCAATATCTGCCGTTCGCCGATGGCTGAATTCGTGATGAAGGATATTGTAGAAAAAGCGGGGATAGGGGACAGGGTCTACATCGCTTCCGCGGCTACGAGCTCGGAGGAAATAGGTTCGCCCGTGCACCGCGGCACCGTTCGCGAGCTGGAGAAAAGAGGTATCTCCTGCGCGGGTAAATACGCCGTCAGGCTCGAGAAGTCGGATTACGGTTATTACGACTATATCGTCGGAATGGACATCTTCAACTTAAGGAACATGCTGAGGCTTTTCGGCGGCGATCCCGAAAACAAAGTGCGACTGCTGATGAGCTTTGCGGGCGAGTCCCGCGACGTCGACGACCCGTGGTACACCCGCGATTTCGAAACGGCTTACCGGGATATAAGTACGGGGTGCGCGGCTCTTGCGGAGATCGTCGGGCGCGAATTGCACGGTTAAAAATTTTGCCTTTTTCAGGCTTTCGTATCGCTAACTTCGATTAAAAAAGTGTAACTTAGGAGCGGTTGCTATTGAAATCGCTCTTTTTACGTGATAGAATATATCGTAACGTGCGCACGCCTGTGTGGAGGATGCGTTTTTTCGAAACTTTCGGTTAAGGAGGGTATTGCGTTGGGCGCCAAAACGGAAAAGCTTAAGTCGCTCGTAAAGAACGGTATAGGCTTTGTGAAGGAACACTGGAACAAGCCCCTCGAAGGCGAAAGCCTTTCCATCAAGGAATTCGCCTCTTACTGCTTCGGTACGATGGGTATCTGCGGATTTACTTTTATCTGCGGCGAGACCATCGTCTTCGCGCAGGGGTATTTTGCAGGTTCCATAATGGGTATTTCGCTGATGGACTTCAGCATTATTTCCATTATAGCTCTCGTCGTAAGGTATCTCACGTTGTATATGGAGCCGCTCGCGATGACGGTCTTCGAGAACCTCGGTCATATCAATAAGAATACCGCGCGTAAGTGCATAATAGCTTATTGCTCGACCATAGCGGTAGGCATAGCGTTGTATTTCGTGCCGAGCGCGCCGTTCGAGAAGGTCATCAAAGGCTTGCCGCAGATAGTGGCTAACATACTCGTCATTTCCGGTGCATCCAACCTCTTTAACTGGTTCATGCGTAAGAAACTTTGTCGCAAATTCGGAAGATATAAACCCTTTATGATGCTTTACGGTATCCCGATCGCGGTAATTTCGAGCATTATACCTTTCGTGCCCTCGTCGCTGGAATACACCCAGAAGCTGGTTTTGCTGCATGCGTTATTTACTCTGAGGACGCGCTTTACGTTACTCTACAGCGATACCCCTCAGGCTATAGTGGCGGTTATCACCCCCAACACGGTGGAGAGGCAGAAGATATATTCGATAGGCGGTATATTCCTCGGATTTTTGCGTTCCATATTCCGTATCCTCTTCCCGGTCATGATAATCGTTACCGGCGGATACCTCGACGTAAGATCTTATCAGGTATTTATACCCGTGCTTTCCGCGATAAGCATTCTGCTCGGTATGGCGTTCGTGAACGTCAAGGAAAGAGTTATCGAAACCTACGAGGACAAACCCAAAGTCGATTTCAAAAAGAGTGCGAAGGCGTTACTCAGCAACAAGTATTTCTGGATAACCAACGCAAGCAGTATCTTTGCGGGCTGGACGGGATTTGCGGACGGCGTGCTCAACTATTTCTTAATATACAATATGAGATTGGAGTGGGTGTCCGGCTTCCTGTCGATTATAGGCATCACCAGTGTAGTGGGCAACCTGCTGACTCCGCTTCTCGTCAAGAAGTTCGAGAAGCGCACGATACTTCTGTCGTTGCGCGGCATCTGGCTCGGCGTTACGGCGTGTTACCTGCTCGCCATAGCCGCCAACAGCCTCGCGCTGCTGATGCTCTGTATTTTCGTGAGAAGCGCGATTTCCGCGGCGTGTAACGGACTCAATCTCGGTTTCAACGCAGACATACTCGACTATCATCAATGGAAGACGGGCGAGCGCGCGGACAATATGTCCACGATGTTCGGCTGGTTCACCGCACCTTTCCAGACCGCATTCGGCATAGTTATCCCGCTTCTGCTTAAATACGTGGGATTCACTTCCGACTGGGACGTGCTCTTCGATTCCGCGATCTTCACGGACGTTATCAGAATATACGTATTCGTCACGATGGGCGCTCTGGTGCTCGCCACGTTGCCCTTCTTCTTCTACGATCTGACGCGGGCAAAACACGACCAATGCGTAGAAGAACTGAAACGGCGAGTTTACGGTAACGGCACGGGCGCCGAACCTGCCATGGCGGTAGCGGGCGCAGGAGAGGGAGAAGCCGCCGCGGCGGAGATACCCGCGAGCGAACAATTCGTCGAGGACTCCGCGAGCGAAACGATGGCGGACGGAGCGACTGCCGGCGCAACTGTAACGGAGGTGAGCGACGATGAAAAATAAGACTAAAAAAATAATTGCCGTACTGGTCGTTGCCGTAGCTCTTACGGCGTTGATACCCGTTCTGAGCGCGTGTAATCCCACATACGAGAACACCGATCTCGAGTACAGGATCGAGGAGAACGGCGAGGTGACCATAATCGGTTATACCGACAGCACTCTCCGCAATACGATAGTGATACCGGACGAGATAGAGGGTAAACCGGTAACCAAAGTAGCCGATTTCGGCGTCGTAAACGCCGAGACTCTGAAAAGTATCACCGTCGGCAAAAACGTCAGGGAGATAGGCTCGTGGGCGTTTACGAACAACCAGGGGCTGAAGGAATTTCTCGTGGCGGAAGGTAACGAATGGTTCGTGTCGGTAGACGGCGTGCTGTACACTAAGGACATGAAGAAGCTCGTCGCGTTCCCTCCGCTCAAGGGCGTGGAACTCAACGCGAAGAAAGAGCGTCTCAATCCCGACGAACCCGTGATATATACCGTACCGGAGGGAGTGGAGACGATTGGGAGCAAGGCTTTCTACAAGTGCGGCTACGTCGAAGGAGTGATATTCCCCTCCACGCTCGTGACGATAGAGGAGAAGGCGTTCCACCGTTGCGGTATGCTCAAGAACGTGACCTTGCCCGAGGGGCTCAAGACGATAGCCAAGGACGCTTTCGCTTACTGCCAGTCCGGGGACTTCAATACCATAGTCATTCCCGCTTCGGTGGAAACGATAGGCGAATACGCTTTCTATAACAGTACCAGCCTTAAGACGATAATCATGTATAAAACGGAAGCGCAGAGAGAGGCGCTCGAGGAAGCGGGCACCTGGGGCAAGAAGTGGTATCCCACCGATAACGGCAGGAAGATAAAGGATATCAATTACATTTACGCCGGCTGAAAAACCGTGAAAAAACGTCCCGCAGGATTGCGGGACGTTTTTTTTGTCCGTAAGATATTTTTAAGCCGCGGGAGCGGTGACGAGCATAAGGTCGTTTATACCGTTCTTATTGTTTTCCGCGGGGACTTCGCGCTCCACCGCGAACGCCATATCGCCGTCCTCGTCGATATTGAGGACTATGTTGCCGTGGCGGTTGGTGCGGTAGGTGACTACGCCCATATCGAAAAGCCTGTTCATGACTTCGGTGTCGGGGTGACTGTATTCTTCGCCGTTATCGCACATTATCACGCAGTATTCGGGAGTGATAAAGTCGAGGAACTCCTGCGACGTGGAAGTGTCCGAGCCGTGGTGACCCGCTTTGAGGAAATCGACGTCGTAAGAAGTCCCGCCCGTTTTTTCGATGAACCAGGCTTCGGTTTCCGTGGTGCCGTCTCCGGTGAAAAGAAGCCTTCTTCCCGCAGTTTCCACTACGACCATGGGGCTCATGCCGTTGCTTTCGTCGGCGTCGTAACTTCCGTTACCGTTCTCGAAAGTGCCGTAGCCGGGCGCGTATACGTTCACCGTGTAGCCCGTTCCGGTTATCGAGTAATCCTCGCCGTCCGCGTCTATCACCATACTCGCGTTGCCTGTTTCCTCGACGATCCTTTCGATGAAGCCGGTATAGGTCTGATTTTTCTCGCAGGCGTTGTATATCACGTTGTCCACGACGTATGCGTCCATGACCGCTTCGAGCATATTATAGTGGTCTGTGTCGGGGTGGGTGACGATGAGATATTCTATTTTGTCCACTTCGATGTGTTCGAGATACGCAAGAGTTTCCGCTCTGCAGTCGGCAAGACCGGGACTCGTGGAACCCGCGTCTATCATGACCGTTTTTCCGTCCTGAAACTCCAGCACTATCGCGTCGCCCTGTCCCACGTCGATGAAGTGCGCTTCGAATACTATATTGTCGAGCGCTACGT
>JADINF010000164.1 GCA_017694145.1 Candidatus Stercoripulliclostridium pullicola | reverse complement strand
GAATAACTTACCTGCCTGTGTTGCGCGCCGTCGCGCAACGTTGTGTCGAGGACTTCGACTTTCATTTCCTTCAACCTTCTCTGAGACAGCCGCTTCCGCGCTGGAGAGCGGAAGATCCGCTTCTCGCCATTTCTATTATTCCGTAAGGACGGAGCATGTCGATGAAGCTGTCCAGTTTATCCGCTTTTCCCGTAAGTTCGAGAGTCATGCTCGAAGAGGTTATGTCCACCGTTTTAGCTTTGTAAATGGAATTGAGGTCGGCGATCTCCGGTATCTGCGTCTTGTCGCAACGGATCTTGATGAGCAGGAGTTCGCGGAGAACGCTGTCGGAGGTGCCGAGTTCGACGAGCTTGACGACTTCGGCTTGTTTGGCGAGCTGTGCCTGTATTTGCTTGAAAGTCCTCTCGTCCGCCTGCAGTTCTATAGTCATGCGCGAATAGCGCGCGTCCTCGGTAGCGCATACCGAGAGGGAGTCTATATTGTAGCCTCTGCGGGCAATAAGCCCCGAAATGCGGCTCAATACGCCCGCCACGTTCTCGACGAGCATGGATAAATAATGTTTGTCCTGTCCTGCCATAATGATTTACCTCTCTGTCTTTTCGGGGTAACGTTAACGATCAACCTCTGATTTTGACGTCGTAGACCCATACGCCCGACTCTTTCGAATCGAGCAGGGCGATTATGTTAGCGACGCTCGCTTTTCTGCCTTTCGCTCCGAAAGCGCGCGCGATAAGCGCGTAGTTCACCTTCGGCGTGTGCGTGATTAACTCGCCGCAACCGTCTTTACGGCGGCGTTCGAGATTTTTGATCATGCCGAGTTCGCGGTTGTTGGCTATCACGATGCTCATGTCGAGTCCCGCTTCGACAGCCGTGGCAAGCTCGTTCATATTCATGTTGAACGAGCCGTCGCCCGTGAACAAAATACCGCGCTTTCCGCTCGCCTTCATCGCGCCGATAAGAGCGGGAAGTCCGAAGCCCATCGTACCCAGTCCGAGGCTGGAAACGATCTCCTCCGAAGGCTTTCCGCGTAACGCCTGAAGCATTGCTATCTGATGATTGCCTACGTCGGTGGCGATGACGGTATCGCGGAGATCCGCGCGCGCCACGGCTTCGGCAAGTTTAACGACGGAGCTTAACGCGCGCGGTCTTTCTACCGGCGCGTACCACGCTTCACGCCTTTCGTTACACTTTGCGGTGAGCGCGGGGACAACGTCCGCTATCCGCGCGCATATCGCGCAGTTCGCGGGCACTATCTTGTCGAGTTCCGCGTTGTCCACGTCGATATGGATATATTTCCGTTTATTGGGCTTTGAGTGCATTTTATCCGAAAAACGGGTACCCAAAGCAAGAATTACGTCGGCGGAAGCATACAACCTGTTATACGCTCGCGGCGCACAGCTTCCGACGGTACCGACGACCCTTGCGGAGTCCGTCGCGCCTATTCCGCGCAAAGTGGTGAATACGGGCGCTTTCAGCTTTTCGGCAAGCGCCGCCACGGCTTTACCCGCGCCTACGGCGCCGCCGCCTACGAGTAAGGCGGGTCTTTCGGCGTCGTTCAATATGCGCGCGGCTTCCGATATCTCCGCGGCTTTCGCTTCGGGCGCGCGATAAGCGGGTAACGGAAGACTCAGGTATTCCGTTTCTCCGAGCAGGACGTCGTAGGGGATATCTATGAGCACCGGAGCCGTTCTTCCCGATACGGCGAGGGCGTAAGCCTTCTTGATCTCGCGTTCGAGTTCGCGCACGTCTTTGACGATATGGGCGTATTTAGTCACGGGCGTCACTATCCCCGTGATGTCCACTTCCTGGAAGGAGTCCTTACCCAGCTTGTATGTGGGTACGTTGGCGGTTATCGCGAGAAGGGGAACGGAGTCCATATACGCCGTGGCGATACCGGTGACGAGGTTGGTGGCTCCGGGTCCCGAGGTGGACAACACCGCTGCGACCTTACCGGAAGCGCGGTAATATCCGTCCGCTTCGTGCGCGCCGCATACCTCGCTCGTCGGCACGACGAGTGAGAGCGCGCTCCTCTCGAGCGCTTCGAATACGGGCATGGCGTAATTGCCGGTATATCCGAATACCGTATTTATGCCCAATTCTTCGAGAGTCTTTACGACGATCTGCGCTCCGCTTAACTTCATGTTTCCTCTGTTTCCGCCGATTTATGCTTTCCGGCGTCAAATATCTGATATTATAGCATACGCTCCGAATATAAATCAACAAAATACGCTCTCCGTAAGGTTACAATTCGACTTAACGGAAGCTGCCGCGCGCTTTACAGTATAAATTCAGTCCGAAATCTCTTGTCATTCACTTTAATGTAATATATAATATTATGGAATTCGGAGCGCATACTTAAAAGTAGCGCGCGCCGCAGTACTACAGACGGAGAAAATGATGAAAAAACTTTTCGTTTTAATTTTGCTTATCGCGGTGACAGCCGCCTGTGTCGGGCTTCTCGCCGCTTGTAAAGACGACGAAAACAACGATCCCTTAGTCGGCTCTTATAAAGTCGGAGTGCCTTCGGTGACCGTGCCCGAAGGGCTTCCCGACTACGCGCTCACGATAGAGTGGCTCGATTCCGACGGTAACGCTACGGAATTCATAAGCAACCGTCCCACCGTGATAATTTTCCCGGGAGTAGGCGACTACGACGATAAGTTCACCACAAATCTCGATCCCGACGTATATTCTACTTCGGGCGTGCTCAGCAGTTCCGCCACGAATTTCAATACGAGACTCAGCTATTACTGGACGAGAAATTTCTTCAATATCGGCGTATTCCATTACGAGAATTTCGCAGACGACACCTATCAGAACGTCAATTCCAAAATTTATTCCGCTTCCCGCATGACTTACATTAAAGAAGACGGCGGCAGCGTTACTTCCGCCGCTTCATTCAACCTTACCGAAGCTTTCGTCGCGGCGTGGCTCAAAGTCAATTCCGAAGCGCTCAAAGGCTCTACCGACAAGAATATGATGGAAGTGCGTTTTACAGGCGTGAACGTGGGCGCGAACCTCGCGATCTCCTGCGCCGATTATCTGGAGGAAATGTATAATGCGGGGCTCATCGGATCGGAATATATCCCCAACAGAATAGATATACTCAATCCGTATTTTGCCAACACGGGCGATTCCACGATCGTGGATTACAGAGAGCAGACCACTTTAGGCTCCGCGCTCACCTATAATTCCGCGGTAGTGGAAAAACTCGCAGGTTACGGCGTCGTGATGGACATGGTGGAGTCGGACGAACATTTCTATTCGAGTTACGGCGAGAACTATACCGGTATCGAGGAGCAGACCGACGGCGTGGTTTGGACGGAAGAAGGGGACTCCGGCGCTTATCTCAGGATAAAGCGCAACGTTGCGTATCTCGAATTCAGAGAAACTTTCTCCTCCAAATACCCTTCGACGTATATATCGGAAGCGTATGCCGCGGATACGGCGGTACTGCATTGGTTCCTTTACACGGTGAACGGCTCCGATTCTTCTTCCGTTTCGGCGCAGACGGGCACAAATCAGAAAGCTATGCTCGACGGGCTCAACATGACCGGCGTGATAACTTCCACTTCCGTCAAGTACGGAGTTTCCGCGTGGACGCCCACGGTGTATCTGAGAGCTGTGCGCGGAGTGACCTACGAGATGAAACGCTATAATTCTTCCACGTCCGCCACGGAGAAGTTCTCCGCGTACACGATGACCGGCTTCCAGGCGGAAGCGTATCAGATATCCGACCTTACGATGGACAAAATGTATTCGGTCTGCGGTTATATCTACGTCGCGGACGACGAGAATTCGCCGTTCGTGGATCTGAGAAGGGATCATCTCCTAAGCGGAGTTACAGTGACTCTTTCTGCCACCAAGACCGACAGTCCCACACGTAATTTCACCGTGACGACTTCGTCGGACGGTTTCTATATGTGCAATATAGGCAGGGAAAATCTCGGCTATACCGTAGCCGTTACCGTGGAAAAGCCCTCCAACCGCTACGCCACGCTCGCGACGACGAATACTTCTTCCAACAATTTCGCCAACGTGAACCGCAATTCGATATTGGCGGATTCGGGAGCTTCGGTCAGGATGAATCCCACGGACAACACCAATTTCTTCGTCGCTATATATAACGGCGGACTGCTGAGGCTTTTCTAAACGACGCAAAGATAGTCTTAAAGCGAGTTAAAAATTGGGTATTGCAATTATCCCGCACCGGTGCTATAATATAGACACTGGGATATGCGTTAGGTTAAGAAGATTTTTAACCCTAACAACTAAAAGGGCTTACGCGTTCGGCTCATAATGTCAAGCCCCCCGGGCGAAAGCCCGACGCCAGGGGAAGACAAAAGGGAGCGACAGTTCGCCCACCTGCACAAATGCGGGTTTGTTAATCCTTAATTCTAACGGTATTCCGGTGTTGAAGTGCGGTTCAGGGTAGCCGCACTTTTTTTGAAAAAGCGCGGGGAAAGCGCCTTGAGCGGAAGCGGCTTCCGCACGGATAACGATTACCGAAGTTTCCTTAGAGGAATAAAGGAGGGGTCAGGTGAAAGCTCTGATACAGAGAGTGACGTCGGCGCGGCTAAGCGTGGACGGCAGGGAAATATCTTCCGTGGGCGCGGGGCTCGTCGTCTATCTCGGAGTGGCGAAAGGGGACGACGAGAAGACTGCGGACGCCGTCGCGGCGAAGATATCTCGTATGCGGATATTTGCAGACGAGAACGATAAACTCAATTATTCGGTATCCGATAAAGGCTATTCGGTATTACTCGTGTCGCAATTCACGCTTTGCGCGGACTGTTCGAGAGGGAACCGTCCCGACTTTACAGGCGCGGAAGGAGCGGAGCGCGCGAAAGCGCTTTACCTCTATACGGGCAGAGCGCTCGAAGCGCTCGGAGTTAACGTCGCCTACGGCGTTTTCGGCGCCGACATGACGATAGAGCAGATCAATTCCGGTCCGGTCACGATTGAACTCGAAATACCTTATCCCGACAAAAAACGCTGACCGTTTCCGAAGCCGTATGCGCGTAAGGAACGTAAAGCGTATTTTCGGTATATATGCGGCTTTGCCGTAAGAGGACGGCGTTTGCGCATTTATCGATAAGAAAAAATCCCGCTCGAAAGCGGGATTTAACGTTTGCGGAGGTTTTCCGCGGGCTTGCTTGCGCTTTAATTATTCGGCGCAGAAGCTGTCGTTGCTGCAGCTGGGGCAGGGGGGCATTTTATCTCCCGCGCCGAGGGATACCTTCGTGTGGCAGCTGGTGCAGCTGTAAGTGCCCTGTCCGGGCTTCTCGCCTGTCTTAACGATACGTTTGCAGTTGTTCATATAGGACCTCCTTCAATTTGTCTTTATTCATATTGTGCTTCTTCCGTACGCATTTATACGCATATAAGAATACTTTTTTGCGCCGTCGCTCGATTGTCAGTACTTTCGCTACGGATTTCTACGGTTTTTTCTCGTTACCATATTTTACATTGACTTTTGCGCGCGCGTTATATTATAATATTCTGCGGAGAAGGATAACGGGAGTCACTATGTCGAAGAAATTGAAATTAACGTTTTTGATCGTAACCCTTCTTCTTTTGATAGCGACGCTTATAGCGGCTTGCAATTCCGACACTTATACGGTAACTTTCGTAGTGGACGGCGGAACGTATAAAAGCGTGACCGTTCAGTCCGGCAAGACCGTTACGGCGTTTCCCGCAGAGCCCGTCAAGAACGGATATTATTTCGACGCATGGTACTTCGACAACGACGTCTGGACTCAGCCTTTCGGAACGACCACCGCGGTCATATCCGACGTGACGGTGTACGCCCACTGGCTTCCCGTACCCGTTGCGGAAGCGCGCACGTTCACCGTTACTTTCGATTCCATGGGCGGCAGCGCCGTCAGCCCGCTTAAAGTAACGGAAGGCAAGACTTTTACATTGCCGCGCGCTCCCGAAAGAACGGATTACAATTTCGACGGCTGGTTCCTCGACAAAGGCTATTCCGTCGAGTTCACGGAGTCCTACGA
>JADINF010000163.1 GCA_017694145.1 Candidatus Stercoripulliclostridium pullicola | reverse complement strand
ATATACGTCCATTTCCAGTTTGTCGGAGCCGGGTACGAGCTCGTATTCGATATAGGGGACTTTCTTGCCGGTATTGGTGCCGGTGTTTTTCTCCTTGAATGTTTCCACCGCGTTATGGCGAAGGGGCGCTTTCTCCGTGGCGATCTCCGTCGCTTTGAGAAGAAGCGGTTCGAGTTCGTCTATAAGAGGGAATTTTGTCCCCACGCGAAGGAAATACTGTATTACCCCCGTGTCCTGACATAAAGGTCTCGCGAGTTTCACGGCTAATTCCATATTCTCGAACATACAGTCGTAGACCGCTTTCGCCATCGGGACTTTCTCGGCGGCGCGTAGCTCGACGAGTTTAGCCGTAACGTCGTCCGGAAGTACTTTCGATACGAGATCGACGAATGAGGCTACCGTTTCCGTAAATTTGACCGCTCTGTCCATAATGCCTCCTTGTTGCGCGGAAATTATACCACGTTTGTATGCCGAAAGCAAGCCGACCGCAATTCATTTTCGTCGGGCTATGTCCGTTTCGTTGACGGCGCGTCGCCTGCGGATTATAATGATATCGGAATCCGGGAGGTGAACCATGTATTTGCTTTGGGTAAATATAAAAGACGATTATATGTTCGAAAAAACCGTGAGGTTACTCAACGAAGCGGGTTTCAACGGAATGGTGTTGCCCAGTACGAGTATACACAACGTTATGAGTCACGCATCCGTGGAGCCGATACCCTTTTTCGGGGGCTTCAACAAACTTAAGCGTCGTCCTTTCGAAACGGGGCACACGCTGATAATGCTTCTCGAGCCCGAAAGAATGGAGCTTGCCAAAGAAAAGGTGCGCGAAGTGGTCGCGGATATGAAGCACAAAGGCGTGATGTTCTCGATCCCCGTGGAATTCTGCGAAGGGCTTTGAGTTAGCGGGTGGTTCCGCGCATAAGAAGCGCATTCGATTCTTTATATTATAATCGGAATAATTTAATTAAAGCTAAAAGCGAAAAAGAAAGCGGGCGCGTGGCGCGGGCTTTCTACGAAGGTGAATATGACTGCGATTTTGGGTATAGCTCTCGCAATGGTTTTCGGTCTTGTATTCAACAGGGTGATGAAGCTGTTCAATCTCCCCAGCGTGACCGGCTATCTCGCGGCGGGAATAATAGTGGGACCTTATTGCATAGGGCTCCTCAGCGGAGATACTCTCTCCGGAGTAAGTTTCATAACGGACATAGCGCTCGGATTCATAGCTTTTTCTATAGGCGGCGAATTCAAACTTTCGAGCCTCAAAAGTCTCGGACCTAAGGTACTGGTGATAACCTTCACGCAGGCGCTGGGTGCCGTGGCGCTCGTGATGTGCGCGCTGTTTGTGGTGCGCGCGGCGGCTCCGGAGCTCATCGACACGCCCGCGATACTGCTTCTGTCCGCTATAGCCACCGCCACCGCTCCCGCGGCGACGCTTATGGTCGTACGTCAGTTCAAAGCGCACGGCGTCGTGACGGATACTCTGCTCCCCGTGGTGGCGTTCGACGACGCGATAGGGCTTATGGTATTCGCCGTTTGTTCGGGAATAGCCAAAGTGGTGGCGGCGGGCGCCGAACTCACCGTGACGAGCGTATTGCTGATGCCGCTTTTCGAGATAGTGGTGAGTCTCGCGATAGGAGCGGCGCTCGGCTTCCTGCTTACTCTTTGCTGTAAGCTTTTCCGTTCGCGCGCCAACCGCCTCTGCTGTATGGTGACGCTCGTTCTCGCGGGAGTGGGGCTTTGCGAACTCAATATTCTCGGCGGCAACCTTTCTTCCCTTCTTACCTGTATGATGATAGGAGCGGTATTCGTCAATACCCGCAGGGACGCCGAAATGATACTCGAAGGCACCGAAAGATGGACGCCGCCGCTGTTTATGTTGTTTTTCGTGATATCGGGAGCCACTCTCGATCTTGCGGTGATACCGCAGGTGGGCGTCGTCGGCATAGCGTACATAGTGTTCCGCTCCCTCGGTAAATATTTCGGCGCGTTCGCGGGCGCGGCTATCACCAAAGCGGACAAACAGGTTAGAAATCACCTCGGAATAACCCTCCTTCCTCAAGCGGGTGTGGCGATAGGAATGGCGCAGATAGTCGCCAATACCCCCGAATTTTCGGCGATAGCGGGTCAGGTAGTGACGGTGACTTTATGCGCCACCCTCGTATACGAACTGGTTGGACCGTTGCTTACGAAGATGAGCCTCAAAGCGGCGGGGGAGATAACGGAGCGCGGCAAACTGCCGATCACCGAATTGATAGAAGAAGCCGCCGCGCGTATAAAAGGGCGCAAAAATAAAACCGACGGCGAAAGCGGTACCTGAGAAGCGCCGCTGATTACCGCCGACGGTAAACGGACGAGAAGAGCGATTTGATTTACTTAGTGTACTCGTTATCCAGACCGAGGATATAATCTGCCGAACATTCGAGAGCTTTGCACAGAGCGGCGAACGTTTCCAGTTTAGGAAGTTTTTTCGTTGTTTTGTACTGCGTGATCATCTCCGGCGAAACGCCTACCATTTGGGCGAGTTGTTTCGTCGTGTAGGGGGAGTATTTGAGTTCTTCGACCAGTCTTTCCTTAATTAGATTCATACTTACTGCCTCCTGTATTCCTCGTATTTAATATATAACGCGGAAGTGAGCGAAAAACATTTTATAACCGACGGTTATGAGTAGCGGCGCGATCTTTAACGTGATTTATATGTGAACGGCGTTTTCGCGCGCCCTGCGGTCGCGTAAGAGAATTGCGTTAAAGGATACCTAAACGCTATTTTCGGCAACCGTAATCAGTATGTGACGGACGAGAAATATTATCCTTGAAAATTTGCTCACGTACGCGCGCGGGTATTGACAAAGTTCTGTTTTTTGATATAATAATCAAGCAACGGATATTCGAGGAGGTTCGAAATGGCATTGCTGAGAGAAAGACGCAGAAAGATAATCGGGATAGTCGTAGGCTCGGTGCTCGGCGCGATAATAGTATTTCTCGCGCTCGTGACGGTTATAGGCGTGGTAGGCTATACGGTGAATTATAACGATCTCGACGACGTTAAAGCGGTGGGTTCGCGTTACGCGCCGGTATACGAAAACGGCGTATATACATTCCGCATCGACGCCGAAGAAGGTTTCAGAATATTGCAGATCACCGACGTGCATATCGGCGGCGGGGCTTTCTCGATAGGCAAGGACGCCAAGGCGCTCGACGCGGTGGAAAAGCTTATTCGCGCGGCAAAGCCCGACCTCGTTGCGGTGACGGGAGATATAGCCTATCCTTTCCCCATTCAATCGGGTTCTTTCAATAATCTGCGCGAGTCCGCGATGTTCGCCAAGCTTATGGAAAAACTCGAGGTTTATTATACGATCTCTTTCGGCAATCACGATACGGAGTCCTACAGCTTCTATGACCGCGACGACCTGTACGAATTCTATTCGCAAGAAAAGTATTGCGTTATCGACAGGGCGGAGAACGCCGACGGCATAAATTACGCCGTAAATATCGTGGACGACGAGAGCGATCGCATAGTGCAGACTCTGTATATGATGGATACTCACGCTTACGTTAAAGACGGCAACGGTCTGTTCGACCGTTACGACGGACTGCACGAGAACCAGATCGAATGGTACCGCGGCGAAGTGGGTCGCATGAAAGCGCTTAATTCGGCATACGGCGCGCCGGATTCGTTGTTATTCATACACATACCTTTCGTCGAATACGAAACCGCCTGGCAGGAATACAGAGCGGCAGGCAGTCAGAATACCGAGAACGTAATTTATTATTACGGCGAAGCGCGCGAGCCCGACGAGAACGTATGTCACTCTATGCACGACGACGAGATGTTCGAAACGATACTCGAACTCGGCAGTACGCAAGGGGTATTCGCGGGGCACGACCATCTTAACTATTTCAGCGTCGAATACAAGGGCGTGAGACTTACCTACGGAATGAGTATCGATTATCTTGCGTACATCGGTATAGGCAAGGAGCACACGCAGCGCGGCGCGACGATAATAGATCTCGACTCTGCGGGCGATATGGAGATTGAGCAGCTTCCGCTTTCCGCGGTGGCGTAAAAAGCTTTTTCGTGAGAAATAAAAACAGCGGGCTCGTAGCAAAGACGAGC
>JADINF010000162.1 GCA_017694145.1 Candidatus Stercoripulliclostridium pullicola | reverse complement strand
CTTTTCCCGCGGCTACGGAAACGCTTAAAAGTCATCGCCTTAATCGGGTGTAACACCGTAACGAGTGAATGTGCGAGCGAGAAGGGGGTATTGTTATTTGAGCCGTATAGCGCGTCGGTAACCGGAATGCTCCGCGCGACCGCTTCACGGAGCGCGCTATCCGTCAAGGGTAGCCACGCGCGCGTAGCGCGTGAGAGCGCCCTCACGGGAGTAAAGTATATCCGTAACACGTTCGTAACTGTTACGGAATTGTCCGTAACGCGCACATATTCCGTAACGCTTTGATTTATAAAAAAATCCCTTCCGCGAACGGAAGGGACGTTTTTTGTTTCGGTATCCGATTATTTGAGCTCGGAGAAGTATTTGATGGTGCGGACCATCTGGCTGGTGTAGCTGTTCTCGTTGTCGTACCAGGACACGACCTGGACCTGAGTGTCGTCGCCCACGGGGATAACCATCGTCTGGGTGGCGTCGAAAATCGAGCCGTAGGTGGAGCCGATGATATCGGAGGAAACGATCTCGTCCTCGTTGTAAGCGTAGGACTCGGTCGCGGCGGCTTTCATAGCGGCGTTGATCTGATCCTTGGTGACTTTGCCCTCAACGAGCGCCACGAGAATGGTGGTCGAGCCGGTAGGGGTGGGAACTCTCTGAGCGGAACCGATGAGTTTGCCGTTCAGTTCGGGGATAACGAGACCGATGGCTTTCGCCGCGCCGGTGCTGTTGGGAACGATGTTGCAAGCGCAAGCTCTGGATCTGCGCAGGTCGCCCTTTCTTTGCGGTCCGTCGAGCGGCATCTGATCGCCGGTGTAGGCGTGAACGGTGGTCATGATACCCGCTTTGATGGGAGCGAGGTCGTTCAACGCTTTCGCCATGGGAGCGAGGCAGTTGGTGGTGCAGGAAGCGGCGCTGATGATGGTGTCGCTCGCCTTGAGGGTCTTGTGGTTCACGTTGTAAACGATGGTGGGCAGGTCGTTGCCGGCGGGAGCGGAGATAACGACTTTGCGGGCGCCGGCGTCGATGTGAGCCTGAGCCTTCGCTTTGGAAGTATAGAATCCGGTGCATTCGAGCACGACGTCTACTTTGAGTTCGCCCCAGGGAAGTTCGGCGGCCTTCGGTTTGGCGTAGATGGTGATCTTCTTGCCGTCTACGATGATGGCGCCGTCTTCTTTCACGCTGCCGTCCTCGTTGAGGACCGCTTCGGTGTAAGATACGCTGTGGGTGTTAGCATAGTTGCCCTGAGTGCTGTCGTACTTAAGAAGATGAGCGAGCATTTTGGGGCTGGTAAGGTCGTTGATAGCTACGATTTCGTAACCTTCCGCGCCGAACATTTGTCTGAAAGCCAAACGGCCGATTCTGCCGAAGCCGTTAATAGCAACTCTTACGTTTTGTGCCATATAGATTTAACCTCCATGGAGTGATTTTTTTTGATTTTCTATTAGTTATTCTAAACTTAATGCCATTTTTTGGCAACTGTTTAGCGACAATATTTAATTTTTTTTGCTACGCGCGGGGTTTACGCTTATTTGGCGACGATATTGATTATCTTGTCGGGAACGTAGATAACTTTGATCACCGTCTTGCCGTCGAGCACTCCCGTGGCTCTGACCGCTTCCATTACGGCGGCTTCGTCGGAACCTGCGGGGACGGTTACGCGCTCTTTGAGCTTGCCCATCACCTGTACGGGGATCTCCACCGTTTCCGCGACGAGCTTCGACTCGTCGTAAGAGGGGAACTTCGCTTTGTCGATATACGCGCCGTTATTGATGACGGAGTACATCTCGCTCGTTATATGCGGCGCAACGGGGTAGAGCAGAAGCGATATCGCGTTCATTTCTTCGCGTGTGGTCTTTCCGCGTGCGTAAATAGTGTTGAGCGCCGTCATTATCGCCGCTATGGCGGTATTGAACTTGCAGGATTCGTAATCGTCGCCAACTTTCTTGACGAGCGCGTCTAGATTAAGGTCGGAAGTGTCTACGTTGCCTTCGGCGATAAGATCCTGCGCGTTCCAGTATCTTGCGAGGAAGCGGTTGCAGCCTTTGATGCCTTCCGCAGACCACGGAGCGGGTTTCTCGTAATCTCCGATGAAGAGTATGAACATTCTGAGCACGTCCGCGCCGTATTGTTTCACGACGTCGTCGGGGTTTACGACGTTGCCGCGCGATTTGCTCATCTTTTCGCCGTCCGCGCCGAGGATAAGCCCCTGCGCCGAACGTCTTAAATAGGGTTCTTCGTGGCTCACTACGCCGATATCGTATAAAAATTGGTTCCAGAATCTCGAATAGATGAGGTGACGGGTAACGTGCTCCATTCCGCCGTTATACCAGTCTACCTGTCCCCAGTAAGCGTAAGCGTCGGGATTTACGGCGTGCTCGCCGTCGCGAGGGCTCTCGTAACGCAAAAAGTACCAGCTCGAACCCGCCCATTGCGGCATCGTGTCCGTTTCGCGGGTGGCTTTCGCTCCGCATATCGGGCAGGTGGTATTCACCCAGTCGGTGCATTTCGAAAGGGGAGAAGTGCCGTCGTCGGTGGGCGTGAAGTCCTCGAGATCGGGAAGTCTTAAAGGAAGCTCGCTCTCGGGTACCGCTACCTGTCCGCAGTGCGGGCAGTTTATGATAGGTATGGGCTCGCCCCAGTACCTCTGGCGGTTGAACGCCCAGTCCTTCATCTTGTAGTCGGTCTTGGCTTTGCCGATACCCGCTTTCTCCATGTATTCTATCATCTTCGCGATGGCGGGCTTGACGGTAAGTCCGTCGAGGAAATCGGAATTTACCATTATTCCCGCGCCTTCCTTGGCGCAGTAGGGCTCGACCTGTACGTCTACGTCGGACTTGATGACTTCGATGATGGGAAGGTCGTATTTCTTGGCGAAATCCCAGTCGCGCTTGTCGTGCGCCGGCACCGCCATAATGGCTCCCGTGCCGTAATCCATCATTACGTAATCTGCCGTGAATATCGGTATTTCGGCTCCCGTTATCGGATTAACGGCGACCATTCCTTCGACTTTTATACCCGTTTTGTCTTTGTTGACCTGTACGCGGTCGAATTCCTTTTTGAGCTTTGCCTGCGCCTGATACGCCGCGACTTCCTCCGCGTTCACGATGCTCGAAGAGTACTCTTTGAGCAGGGGATGTTCGGGCGACACGACGAGGAAGGTGGCTCCGAAGATGGTGTCGGGTCTCGTGGTATACACGACGAGAGGATACTCGGTGCCCGCAACTTTCACTTTGAAGGTGACGTCCGCGCCCTGCGATTTGCCTATCCAGTTCTGTTGCTCCGTCTTGATACGCTCCGGGAAATTCACTTTCTCAAGCCCCGTGAGCAGTCTTTCCGCATAGTTGCGGATCTTGAGGAACCATACGTCCTTTTCTTTCTGTATAACCTCGGTACCGCATCTGTCGCAGACGCCTCCCTGGCTCTCCTCGTTGGCGAGCACGACTTTGCATTTCGGGCAGAAGTTGACGGTGGTCGTCGCTTTATACGCGAGCCCGCGCTTGAACATCTGCAGGAATATCCATTGGGTCCATTTGTAATAGTCGGGGTCCGTGGTGTCCACCACGCGCGACCAATCGAAGCTGTAACCTACCTTCTTGAGCTGGGCGGTGAATTTCGCTATGTTCTCGTCGGTAACCTTGCGCGGATGCTGTTTCGTCTGCATTGCGTAGTTTTCGGTGGGCAGCCCGAATGCGTCGTATCCGATAGGGAACAAGACGTTATATCCTTCGAGGCGCTTCTTGCGCGCGATGACTTCCATAGAGGAAAACGCTCTTATGTGACCGACGTGCAGTCCCGCGCCGCTCGGATACGGGAATTCTATCAAACCGTAGAATTTAGGTTTGGAAGGATCCTCTTTTACTTCGAAAACGTGTTCGCCGTACCAGTAATCCTGCCACTTTTGTTCAACGCTCTTAAAATCGTACTTTACTGCCATAAATGCACTTCCTGTAATTTCAGACTGACAAGATGATAGCATAATCGCGCTCGGAAGGCAAGCGTACGGCGGCAAAAGCCGATTTTCTTACGTAAAATCGCGCGCGTAAATATCGCTGAGCGCGCGTGTTACGAAAAAATACCGTCACAATACGTACACACAATAATTATTGTTAATTCGCGCGGGCTGTGTTATAATCTCCCTATGGCGAGCAAATTGTTCACTTCTCGCAACTTAATGATAGCCGTTTCGGTACTTCTGATAGCCGCGCTCGTGACGGGGCTCGTTCTCGTGACCGCACCCGAAGAAGACGTTTCGAAAGGAAGCATAAGCGCGGAAAGCGTCGTACCTGCGGGCAGGGTGAATTACAGCCTCGAAACGGAAGGCGCTTTCCGCAGATACGTTTCGCAATTCCTGGAGATAATGACGGAAGCTATGATGGATCTGCTTTTCGAGGAATCGGCTCCGCACGAAGTTACTTTCCGTAATTCCGCCGCCGTTTCCGACGTAATGCTCGAAATTTTTGCGCGCGCCGCCGTTCCTTCCGAAAAACTCCTTAAATTCGGGGAATTTCTTACCACTCTGGACGGCGATAAAGCGGCCATTGACATTTTCTTTTTCTTTATAGAAGTGGAAGAGGTCGTGGGAGAGGACGGCACCGTCAAATACTACGGGAAACTCGCTTCGCCCGCAAAGCTCATGACCGCTTTTACGGGAGGGATAGATTTCGGCTACGCCGCGGAGCGCTTGATAGCCTCCACCGCGCTCACCAACGAGGAATTCGCGCGGCTTTTCTATGAAACCGTATATAATTTTTCGGACGGAGAACGCAAGGAAATGCTCGAGAAAACGGGCAGAACGCGCTTCGTCAACATATTTGTAGCGCTTTCTACGG
>JADINF010000161.1 GCA_017694145.1 Candidatus Stercoripulliclostridium pullicola | reverse complement strand
TGTATAGACGGTTTCGTTTGTTTAAGAGTGCAGAGATGATACAAGCGTGCGTTTAGCTCGTCAGGTTTGCATCACTACGCGATGCAAACTAGCGCACCCTTTGCGCTAAAGCGCACGGGTGCGCTATCCCGTTTTCGCGTAAAAAAGCAATTAAGGCACGAATTCTCGTGCCTTAATTGCTTTTTGGAGCGAAAGACGGGATTCGAACCCGCAACAACTGCCTTGGGAAGGCAGGATTCTACCGTTGAACTACTTTCGCAATTCGCTTGTCGCTTATCATTATATATCGCTTTCGCCTTTTTTGCAACAAGTATACGGGAATTTATTCAACGTTTTGAATTCGCAAGCGTTGCAAGCACTTTGAGCATTTCGGGCGATATCATTCCGTTAAGTCCGTTCAGCCCGTTCGGATCGGGCGCGCTCTGCGCTCCGTAACCTCCGCCGTAACCGCTTCCGCTCCCTTGCGCGCTTCCGCCGAAATTTCCGAAGTTATTGAGGTTCCCGAACGGATTACCGCCGCTTTTGTTGCCGCCCATCGCGTTCATAAGCGCCATCATCTGCGCCATATCCATACCGCCTTTGCCGCCCGCGCCGCCTAGTCCGCCCATCATAAGTAACGGTAATAACGAACCTATATCCATATTTCTACCTCACTTACCTTTTCAATTGGTTGATGAGCTCGCGCATGCGTTCGCTCTGTTCGGGTGTGAGCAGGGGAAGTAATCGGGTATAAAACGAGTCTATCACGTCGTTATTGAGCTCGCCGCTCGCTCTGCCTTGCTCCGCGGCTTTGAACAGCTCCGACATAAGTTCCGCTTCGTCCATTCCCGCATATTTTGCTACGGCTTCCTCCGGCGTCATCTGCGGAGCGTGCGCTTTGCCGCTTTTGCGTTTGATGTATTCGTTTATGTTCATTCGCCACCTCGTTCCATATTATGCGCTTCGTAGGGCTGTTGTTCATACGGCGCACGATTCTCTTTCCGATTATTTCACAGATAATTCACTTGACTTGTATTTACGAATAATTTACAATATATTTACTGATAATATAACTGAAAATCTTACCCTTTTCGGAGGTTTCAATGAAGCTTGACAGCACGGTTAACGCCGTTCTCAACGACATTATGGCTGGTGAAAACGCCGCTGTACTTTTATATGCGCCATCGGAATACGACAAAGAGGATTTCCTCGGCGAACTGGGTACACGTTATTATAAAAGCTATTGGTTCAACGCCGTAGTGCACGATCTTCATCAACCCGCTATATGCCTTATCGACGGCTTGCTGGAAGGGGAGCCGGAACTGCGCAAAAGGCTTAAACAGTTATTATTCTGCAACTCGCGTTACAACGGTCCGGACGTGGCGTTGAGCGCCGTCCTGGACCACCTTGCGAAAATTAAAAGGGAAATAATAATCGTATTCGAAAAAATGGATCTTTTACCGGACGGATACGACTATTCGAAATACGTTTATCTTATAAAGCATGCGCCGTCCAACGTGAAGATAGTGCTTTCTTCGGACAAATTCCTTGCCATGGAGATCAACGGTTTCGAGCCGAATTGCCCGATGCTGATAGACGAGAACTCTCTTCTGAAATGCGCGGATATATGTCAACCCGAAGAATACGTAAAAGATCTCGGCGGAAAGGAATTGGCGTTTTTGAAATTCGTTTCCGAGTACGGAGTCATTTCAGACAAGACAGCGGAACGCATTTCGGAGGGCTCGACCAAACTTCTCGATATGCTCGCGCGTAAAGGCGTTTACGTTGCGGCGCGCGATTCGGGGACGGGCGGTAAACATTACTGCTTCAAAAAGGAATTTGCCGATTATCTCGGCAGTCTGGAGCCCGATTTTCAGGAATACGCGAGCGAATATGCGGGTAAAGACCTTTCGGGCGAGATATTCGATTCCCTTTGCGCCGAAGGTAAATATTATATCGCGTTGAAACATGCCGTCTCGGAAAAGCGTTACGACCGTATAGAGATCGCGGGAAGTCTGGCGATAAATTCCGACGAGATAGTCAATATAATCAATTTTATCAGCGCACACAAGGAATTGAGTATAGGCGACGAAGTGGACGTGCGCAAATATCCGTACACGGCGCTGCTCAGGATAGCGCATATTGCCAAGCACGGCAGATACTTCGAGAGGACTCTCGTGGAATTGCCGCAGATACAGGAGCGTTTCCTCGAACTCGACAACGGCGTAAGAGCGTATCTTTGCGCCGTATACGTGGAACTCAACTGCCTTATAAAACTCGATTGCGCCGATAAGGTGCGCGAACGCACGGCGGAACTCAAGCGACGTTACTCCGGCAACGAAGAGATAGAAGGGTATCTGACTGTTTTGCGCAATCTTCTCCCCGATTTTCTGCACAATTCGGACGTCGGCGTGACCACGTTGGAGCAAATGCTCGCCGCTCCCGGCGTGGACGAACATTTCTGGTACCTCAAGCTTTACGAAGATCTCGAATTGTATTATTATCACGTGGGCAACTACCGTCAGTCGATGGACACGGCGCGTAAAATAAAAGCCGTTTGTCCCGGGTACGTGATACCGCTTCGCGTGATAGCGATGAATTATTTCGAGGGCGACATCGAAGAAACCACCAAGCTTCTCGAAGAAGCGTTGGATTTCGCGATAACGAACAATCTTTTTGCGGATACGCACATGCTCTATAGCGTAAAAGCGCTTGTGGCGGCGTATCACGGCAAATCCGAAGAAGTCAAATACTACTGCGACAAAGCATATTCGCTCATCACCAAAGAGGATAATTTCGAAAAATTCTTTACGATATACGTCCGTTGCTACACGAAAGCGTCGACGGGAGAGGTTTCTTACGCGAAAAATCTCGCGCAGATATATCTGAAGTACGCGCGCGAACGCGCTCCGCAATACGTCGAAATGATGTTGCAGTCTTACGCGTACGCGCTGTTCCGTTCGGGCGACGCCGACAGAGCTTACAAAGCCGCCACGCAGGCAATCAATGCGGCGGAACATAAGTCTTTTATATGGCTTTTCAGCATGGGGCTCGCGACCAACTGTCTGCTCGTCAAGGGCGAACTCAAGGACGTGGAGTCGCTTGTGGGCAATATTTTGCGTTACAGCGAAAATTACGGTATGCGCATGGTGCCGGTGGACACGGCGGAGGATATTTTCGAGCCGATACTGCGCTACGCGCGCGAGCACGGCATCGAGCCGGAAACGGTTGCCCGTATAGACGCGCTCGTGGCGGGCAGAAAGGGAGCCAAACAGGAAGGCTCCGTCATCAAAGTCAATATGTTCGGCGACGTCAGCATTACGGTGGGCGGCAAGGAAATGCAATGGAAAACTCGCAAGAGCAAGGAGCTTTTCCTGCATTATCTCGTGGCGGGCGACATAGGCATCGACCGGAACGTGATAATAGATTTCCTGTGGAAAGATTATCTCTACGAGAGCGCGATAAACAATCTCAAAACCACGAACAATATCATTCGTAAGACTTTGCAGGCGTACAACGTGGATTTCAGGCTCGATTATCTCAATTCCCGCTATTCGCTCAAAGTGTACAATATTTTGAGCGACTTGAACGCTTACCGCGAGCTTGCGGACAAATTCGCAAGAGAGGACGACGTGTCGCGTAAAGCAGCGATAATGTCCGATATCCTCAAGATCTACAAGTCCGATTTCGCGCTCGATATGAATTACGCCGATTTCGAGCACGAACGCACGAGTATCAAGCAGGAAATGATATTGAACCTCATGAAACTAATACGCGCGCTCGCCAAAGAGCGGAAGTATATCGAAGCCAAGGAATTCCTTTCCTCTCTCGTGCTTATCGACAAGTCGAACGATTACGGGCACATGGTGGCGGAACTCGACCGTTTCATCAATCTTACCTGATGCGCAGGCGATAAAAGACAATATTAAACAGTTTATTTCAGATGAGATACGATACCGAATGGAAAGATTACGGCGTTATCGCCACAGGGAGCGGCATGAAACTGGAACGTTTCGGAGAGGTAGTTCTTTTGCGCCCCGATCCGCAGATAATATGGGAACCGCCTTTCGACCTGTACGCATATCCCGGATTAAGCGCGGTATATATGCGTAACTCCGCGGGCGGCGGTCACTGGGAGTACAGGAAGAAGGTACCCGAAGAATTCGTGATAGGCTGGCGCGACCTCAGGTTTTCGCTTAAACTTATGGGCTTCAAGCATACGGGGATATTTCCCGAACAGGCTTACCATTGGGCGAAGTGCATAGATCTTATAAAGGGCGCGGGAAGGGAGATAAACGTTCTCAATCTTTTTGCGTACACGGGAGGAGCAACGGTAGCGTGCGCTTCCGCGGGGGCTAAAGTGTGCCACGTGGACGCGGCGAAAGCGATGTGCGAACGCGCAGGGCGCAATATGGCTTTGAGCGGGCTAAAAGACAGACCGGTACGGTATATCGTGGACGACTGCTTCAAATTCGTGGAGCGCGAGATACGCAGGGGGAACAAATACGACGCCGTGATAATGGATCCTCCGAGCTACGGCAGGGGACCGCGCGGCGAGCTGTGGAAGCTCGAAGACAAGATATACGGGCTCGTTTCGCTCACTTCCGAAATCATCTCGGACAATCCGTTGTTTTATCTGTTGAACAGCTATACGACCGGGCTTCAGCCCACCGTTATGAAGAACGTTCTGGAGCTCGTATTCGAAAAAATCCCGCATAATGCGGAAGCATACGAATTAGGCTTGCCAACGGAGCAAAAAAATATTATACTACCCTGTGGAGCGGGCGCGATGCTGATTTTTGACCCGAAAAAACACTGAACCTTATGAATAAGATAGACACCGAAGAACTCAATATAATGTACGAAGACAACCACATTCTCGTGGTGGTCAAGCCGCAGAACGTCCCGAGCTGTCCGGACGATTCGGGCGACGACGATCTACTGAGCGCGCTGAAACGCTATCTCGTGGAAAAATACAATAAACCCGGCGACGCCTTCCTGGGGCTCGTGCACAGACTGGACAGACCCACGGGCGGCGTAATGGTGTTTGCCAAGACTTCCAAGGCGGCGGCTCGCCTCTCGGAGAGCATAAGAGCGGGGCAACTCGAGAAAAAATATCTTGCGGTGACCTGCGGCGCGATGAGGGATAAGAAGGGCGTTCTCAAAAACGCCCTCTACAAAGACGAAAACACCAATTCGGTGTACTGCGTGCCGATAGCGACCGAGGGCGCTAAACTCGCGGTACTCGAATACAAAACTCTCGACGTCAAGAAAGAAATAGCGCTCGTCGAGATCAAACTCATAACGGGCAGAAGCCATCAGGCGCGCGTACAGCTTGCCACGGCGGGCACGCCGATATTCGGCGACGCGAAATACGCAAAAGGCAAAAGCCCTTCTGGATATAATCTCGCCTTATGGGCCGTGGAACTCCGTTTCCCGCACCCGACAAACAAAGAAACGATGGTATTCCGCGTATATCCTCCCGTCGAGGACGTCCCGTGGAAATTCTTCGACGTCGCCGGCAAGCTGTCCATAATCAGATGAACGGATACTTGAAAGTTTAGTAAAAACGCGCGATCGGGAACAGAACAGACAGGAAATCGTAAAAAACAAAGACCGTATCCTGCCTTTTTTCGCTGTGTCGCGGTGCGGTCATCTATCCTTTGCGGGCGGCTATCGCGCTGACGGCGCGTAAGAGGGCTTCGACGTCTTTAGAGGTATTGCATACTCCTATACTCGCTCTCACCGCTCCTCTGCGGAGGGTGCCGAGCCATTTATGGATGAGCGGCGCGCAGTGCAGTCCCGCGCGCACCGCGATACCGTATTCCGCGTCGAGTATGTCCGCCGTTTCCGAGCTCGTAAGATCGCCTACGTTGAAGGAGATGACGCCGTTCGCGTTGTCGGAATAAAGTTTGACGGAAGGAATGCTTTTCAGCCCTTCGGTGAGCTCCGAAGACAATTCGGTTATTTTGCTTACGATATTTTCTTTGTGTTTAAGAGTCCAGCGTATGCCTTCCTGAAGTCCCGCTATCCCCGCGGCGTTCAGAGTGCCGCTTTCGAGCCCTTCGGGAGGAGCGGAAGGCTGTACGAGCGAGGCGGAGTCCGTGCCCGTCCCGCCGTAGATAAGCGGCATGGGTTCTGCGCCTTGCCTGAATACGAGGAAGCCCGTTCCCTGCGGTCCGTGTAGCCCTTTATGCCCCGCTCCCGCGAGCATCGTGACTCCCGTGTAGGCGCTTGAGGTGTGACCGAGCGACTGCGCCGCGTCTACGATAAACGGTATCCCTTTTGAGTTTAACAGGGCGCCCAATTCGTCTATAGGTTGTATAGTGCCCGTCACGTTGCTCATCTCGGAAAGCACTACCAAAGAGGTGTCCGCGCTTAAATGCGCTTTCAGTATGTCGGGAGATATTACGCCGTTCGGCGAGGAAATATGCACCACGTTCGCGCCCTTGGCGCGTAGCTTTTCGAGAGGGCGCAACACGCTGTTGTGCTCGTATACGGACGTTATGATCTTGCCGAAATAATTTCTGCCGAAGATGGCGGTGTTGAGGGCTTCGGTACAGCTTTTCGTCATCACGGCATAGCCGTCGAACGTGACCGCTCTTATGCGTTCGCGACATTCTTCGATCATCATTCCCGCTCTTACGCTCGCTTTATGCCCGCCTCTGCCGGCATTTGCGGAACACTTCAATTCGCGCTCCACCGCCTTCACGACGGCGCGAGGCTTAAACCGCGACGTGGCGGAATTGTCCAGATAAATACACGCTTTAACGTAGCCCATAATAGATTGTATTGTAGATATAAGGTACGGAGCCGAACATGAATTACCTCGCCCCATTCAAATCGAGAAGCGAAGCCTTCAGGCTGAGCCGCGCGCTTAACGAAAGACATATCGCTTCCGCCATTGTCAATACCCCGCGTTCGCTGGGGGTCAGTTGCGGACTTACGGTGGTTTTCGATTCTTCCCGCCTCGAACTCGTCAAAGAACTCGTTTCGCAACTCAATCTCGTAAGTTCCCAAGGGATTTTCAGGAAATAGCTTCAAATCCTTTCCGTTCCGCGTCGTTCTATTGTATAATTTATGTATGAACTATGCGGATGTTTACTTAAAGCTCAAGGAAATGCACCCGAATGCCGGTTGCGAGCTCAATTATTCTACGCCTTTCGAATTGCTCGTCGCGGTGATATTGAGCGCGCAGTGCACCGACAAGCGCGTCAATATAGTCACCGACAAGCTTTTCAAAGTATATAATACGCCGGAGCAATTCGCGCGGCTTACCGTAGAGGAACTCAAGCCGTATATATTTTCGACGGGATTTTACAACAATAAAGCGAAAAACATCATAGCCGCTTCGCGCGAGATAGTCGAAAAGTATTCGGGCGAAGTCCCGCGCGAAATGGACAAACTCGTTGCGCTCGCGGGAGTGGGGCGCAAGACGGCTTCGGTGGTGATGACGGTAGCCTACGACGAACCCGCCATGCCCGTAGACACGCACGTTTTCCGCGTTTCGAGAAGGATAGGCATAGCTTCGGGGAATACCGTGGAGAAAGTGGAGCGCGAATTGTGCAAAGCGTATCCCGCGGAGCAATGGAACACATTACATCACACGCTCATATTCCACGGGCGGTACGTCTGCAAGGCGCAGAAGCCCGCTTGCGGGGAGTGTAAACTCAAAGGTATTTGTCTGTATTCGATAGGTAAAGATAAAGAAACGGAGGAGGCAAAAGATGTTTCTCGACGTTGCGACGATATACATTAAAGCCGGTAACGGCGGCGACGGAGCGGTAAGCTGGCACCGCGAAAAATACGTGGCGGCGGGAGGTCCGGACGGCGGCGACGGCGGCAAGGGCGGCGACATATATTTCGAAGCTTCCGCGGCGATGAACACGCTCGCGGCGTTCAGATATTCGCAACATTTCAGAGCGGAGAACGGCGCGAACGGAAGCGGCAGAAACTGCACCGGAAGAGCGGGTAAAGACGTCGTCGTCAAGGTTCCTTGCGGCACCGTGGTGAAAGACGCGGAGTCCGGCGGCATAATAGCGGACGTATATAAGGAAGGCGAGCGTGTGCTCGTGCTTCAGGGCGGACGCGGCGGGCGCGGCAACGCTAAATTCGCTACCGCGCAGAGGCGTTCTCCCGGCTTTTCGGAAACGGGCGAGCGCACCGTGGAGCGCAAAATAATTCTCGAACTCAAGACGATAGCGGACGTGGGGCTCGTAGGCTTCCCCAACGTCGGGAAATCGACGCTTCTGTCGGTAATTTCCGCCGCGCGCCCGAAGATAGCAGATTATCATTTCACGACGCTTTCTCCCAATCTCGGCACCGTGGTCTACGGCGACGAATCCTTCGTCGTAGCCGATATACCGGGGCTCATCGAGGGCGCGAGCAAAGGAGTGGGGCTCGGACACAGCTTTTTAAGGCACGTCGAGCGCGTGCGCCTCATAGTGCACCTCGTGGACATCAGCGGCATAGAGGGCAGGAACCCCGCGGAAGACTATAAGGCTATAAGAAAGGAGCTTACGGAGTATTCGCCGGAGCTCGGCGCGCTTCCCGAAATAGTAGTCGCAAACAAGTGCGATCTTCAGCCCGACGAAAGCGCCTTCGAAGCTTTGGAAAAAGTCTGCGGCAGTAAGGTTTTGCGCATATCCGCCGCGACAACTGCGGGCATAGAGGAATTCAAGCGCGTTATTTCCGCAAAGCTTGAGGAACTCCCGCCTGCGGAACCTCTCCGTTTCGTACCCTTCGAATACGAAGCCAAGGATCGCGACTCCTTCGAGGTGCATAAAGAGAACGGCGTATATTACGTTACGGGCGGCTACGTCGAGGAGCTCGCGCGCAGGGTCGTATTGAACGACGGGGATTCTTTCCGTTGGTTCCAGCGCGCGTTACGCGAAAAGGGCGTGATAGCGGAGCTCAAAGCGCAGGGGATAGAGGACGGCGACGTCGTGGATATAATGGGCGTCGAATTCGAGTACGTTCCGTAACGGGGCGTTTCCGTTTAACGTCGCTCGCGCGCGGAGCGTATGAGGCAACCCGACGCGAGCGCAAGCGGTATCGCCGCGCATACGTAATAATAGGTCTTGATCGGCGTGAAAAACGCCGCGACCGTAAGCATTATCGCTACGAAAAGATAGTATTTGAGCTTGTTTGGTGCAAACACCGTATCGAGTATCGCACCGGGTTCGGGACGAACGTTCCGCACCCGTTTTTTTTCGCAAAGCGGCTTGGGAAGGGCGTTGTGTTTCTTGAGATAACGGTATACCGCGCGCTTGTCGGGATAGGATATTTCCATGGGGATCAATGCGCCCAGATTGACCGTTTTTCTGTCCCGCGCTCGGGTCAAAACGATAATCTTTTTCACTCCGAAACCGCTTGCCGCGCGGTATGCCGCGGAGATATCCTCCTGCGCCAGATTGAGGAACTTGTACAAGATTGCCGCCATATATTTTTCGCCGTCCTTTTCGAATACGAAGTAAGGCGGTTTGATCTGTACGCGCCGCTCCTCGGGTAAAGTCTGATAAAAGAGTTTAGTTTGCTTTTCGGCTCCCATAAGCGCGAGATAGGCGCACATTTCCTGCGGAGTTATATTTTTATTGAGGTCGCGGCGAACCTTCGCCGCGAGATAGACGAGCACCGCCGTAACGTATGCCGAGGCGGTTAAGGCGAGCGCGAAATTTTCGCCCATATACCTCGAACTCAAGCCGTATACGACGGCGATGAACGCCGCCGAAAAAATTATCTTGTCGATGAATTTTGCCATAAGTAAAATATTTCCCCGAAAGGTGGCTTTCATTCGTTGAATATCGCGCGCGGATATAGTATAATCGGGGTATATGAAGACAGCCGTTCTCGGCGGGACTTTCGATCCCGTACATTCCGAACATATCGCCATAGCTCTCAACGCGAAAGAGCGTTACGGCTTCGACAGGGTGATCCTGGAGCCTACGTTCAATCCGCCGCACAAGCATTGCAGGATAACTCCTTACGAGGAGCGGTTGACTATGTTGAGATTGGCGTCGGAGGAGTATCCGTTTATCGAAGTGGACGAAACGGAGAAAGAAATGGCGCTCGAACACGCTTATTCCTATCTCGTGCTTGCGGAACTCAAAAAGAAATTTGCCGGGGACGAACTCACATACCTTATCGGCTCCGACAGCCTTATGAAATTCACCGAATGGCGCAATCCCGACAAAGTCGCTGCGCTCATACCGATACTCGCCGTGCCGCGCGGAGACGTGCGCGAAGAAGCCGAAGCGGAAGCAAAACGCTTGAATTCGGTTTATGCGGGCGCTAAAATAAGCGTGACGGACTTCGAGTGCGAGGAAGTGTCTTCGAGCGTTATAAAACTTTATCTCGAACTTAAAGACTACGTGAAGGCGGCGCGTTTCGTGCCCGAAAAAGCTTTGCGTTATATCGAGAGCAAAGGGTTATATTCCTTATACGCTCCGCTCACGGAGCGGTTGAGAAGCGAAATGAGCGAAAGACTTTTCGCACATACGGTACGCACCGCCGAATTCGCCGTGGGACATGCCTGGAGTTACGACGTGGATTTCGATTCGGCGTTCCTTGCGGCGATGCTCCACGATTCGCGCAAGCAGTGTCCGCCTTTACATCCCGTCGAAAGTTACGATACCGATTCCAAAGAGGTCATACATCAATACGACGGAGCGGAAGCCGCTTCGGGCGTTTACGGCGTTAAAGACGAACGCATTATAGACGCTATCCGCTATCACACCACCGCAAAACCCGACATGAGCGCTCTCGGCAAACTGATATTCATAGCGGATAAGCTGGAGTCGGGAAGAAGCTACGAAGGCGTGGAAGAACTGCGCGCGCTCGCCGATAAAGACATCGAGGCGTGTTTCCGCGCGCTGTTAAGACACAACTACGAATACCTTATGCGTTCGGGCGCGCAAATTGACCCGTTGACTTCACGCGCGTACGCATGGTACAATATTGCGGAATAAATATTACCTACGGAGGTACGAATGGAAGCATTGGCGCTTACCGAACTCATTTACAAAGTACTCGACGATAAGCAGGGCGGCGATATCGAAGTCGTGGAACTCGGACAATCGGAAATAGCCGATTATTTCGTGATAGCCACGGGCAAGAACTTCAATCACGTTCGCGCTCTTGCCGAAGAAGTAGAGGACAAACTCGCGGCGCAGGGCGTACTCGCCACCCGCAGAGAAGGTTTACGCGAAGGCAGATGGGTGGTCATCGATTACGATAACGTGATCGTGCACATTTTCAGCGCGGATACGCGCGAATTCTACTGCCTCGAAAAACTGTGGAAATCGAGAAATACGAAATCCGCTTCCGATTCAAAATCGGAATAGGGAGATATCAAGGAAGTATCTGAAGATGGAGAAGAATTTAGAAACGGAGAAGATACCGGCGGTTTCCGCCGGTAGTACGGACGGCGACAAGCCGGTCGTGATCCTTGCGCCCGCGGGTCCCTGCGACCCGCCGAAAGAGAAGGGTCGCAAAAAATCCGAGACGCGTCCGCTTACGAAACGCAACGTTACCGCTTATATCACGAAAATAGCGATATTGTCCGCGCTTTCGACGGTTTTATACCTTTTTGCGCGATTCCCGATATTCCCGGCGTTCCCGTTCAACGTGCTCGATATGGACTTCTCGGATATACCGGCGCTGATAGGCGGTTTCTCGATGGGACCCGTCGCCGGTGTGATAATTGTGCTTATTAAATGTATCATCAAATTATCCACGTCCTCTACGATGCTCGTCGGTGAACTGTCGAATTTCATTGTGGGTTGCGCGTTGGTGCTTCCCGCAAGCCTTTATTACAAATTCCACAAGACCCGTAAGGGCGCGCTCATCGCGCTCGTGATAGGCGTCCTGGTCAACGCGGCGGTGTCGGTATTCAATAACTATTTCAT
>JADINF010000160.1 GCA_017694145.1 Candidatus Stercoripulliclostridium pullicola | reverse complement strand
CGCAATCCCCGCTTTCGCTTGACAGGCGGGGCGGCGGGGTATATAATTTGAACATAATAAATCAAAAAAACAGATCGTGGGTGCCGCAAGGCTGAGATCGCTCGCAAGAGGGAACCATTTAACCTGATACGGATAATGCCGGCGTAGGGAGATTGCGTTTAGACTTTTCGGGACCCGCGAGGGTCCGTTTTTTTAGGAGTCGGAGTGAATAATTACGATACGCTGGGCGCCGTTTACGACGAGTGGTTTATGGAAAACGACAAGCTTTTCGAGGCGGAATACCGCGCGGTGCTTTCCTTACTGGACGCGGGCGCGGAGTATAAGGAAATAGGCGTGGGCACAGGGATATTCGCGGAAAAACTCGGTATCCGCGAGGGCGTGGAGCCCTCGGAAGACATGGCGCGCTTTGCGCGTAAGAGAGGTGTCCGCGTTATAGGTGGCGTTGCCGAGAAGCTCCCTTATCCCGCAGATTCCGCGGAAGGGCTCGTAATGATAACCGTGGATCCCTTCCTTACCGATATAAACGCGGCTTTTAAGGAAGCGTACCGCGCGCTCGAAGAGGGAGGTTCGTTCGTAATTGCTTTTATCGACAGAGCAACTCCCCTCGGCGCGGGCTACGAGGAGCATAAGGAGGAGAGCGATTTCTACAGAGGCGCAACCTTCCGCTCGCACGACGAGATAAGGGAGATAGCGGAGAAAGCGGGATTTACTTACGTTCGTTCGGTTCAGACGGTATTCGATCTCGCTAACGCGGCGCAGGAAGTGAAAGACGGTCACGGCGAAGGCGTTTTCGCCGTAGCGAAATTCGTTAAAAAGCGTTGAACGCTAAAAAATAAAACTAATAACTGAAAGGAGAAAGGATATGTTGGCAAGCGTGGCTTTACAGATCTTACCCGAAACACTTGATGACGAACAGACCATAAAAGTGGTCGACGAAGTCATCGCCTATATGAAGAGCACCGGACTCGAGTGCTACGTCGCTCCCTTCGAAACGGCGATAGAGGGCTCGGACATCGATCAACTCATGGACATTATGAAAGAGTGCCTCCATATTGCCGGCAAAGCCAATAACAAAGGCGTTGCGGCTTTCATCAAAGTGGTTTACCGTCCGGACGGCGATGTGCTCACCATTGAGAAAAAAGTTACTAAACATCACCTATAAAGTCGTAGTACCCGCGGCGTTCATAGGACTTTTCTTTCTGATATGGGAGATAATCTGCCTATCGGGCACCGTGTCGTCGTTGATACTTCCGACTCCGGGGGAGACCTTCAAAGCCTTTTTCACGGAAGGTAAACTCATCATGCAACACACGGGCATAACGCTGCTCGAGGCGGTGTGCGGGCTCGCGTGCGGCATAGCCGTGGGCTTCGTGCTGGCGGTATTGATGGATACTTTCAAGATCTTCGGATACGGCTTCAAGCCTCTTCTGGTGATAACTCAGACCGTTCCGACCATCGTGATCGCGCCGCTCATTTCGCTGTGGATGGGCTACGACATTAAACCCAAAATACTGCTCGTCGCGCTGACGACGTTCTTTCCGATAGCGATAGGACTTGCGGACGGGTACCGTTCCACGGATACCGATATGATAGATCTGATGCGCTCGATGGGGGCGAACAGGTGGAAAATATTCTGGTTCCTTAAACTTCCGAACGCTCTTCCGAATTTCTTCTCGGCATTGAAGATATCCACGACCTACGCGATAGTGGGCGCGGTGATATCGGAATGGGTCGGAGCGCTCGGGGGACTCGGTTTCTATATACTGCGCCTGCAGAGAATGTACGCTTACGACGCCATGTTCGCGACTATAATGTGGATAATAGTTTTGAGCCTCGCGTGGCTTATGGCGCTCGAGATAATTAAAAGATGCGTTATACGCTGGGATAAAAAGGAGAATTGAAATGAAATTGAAAAAAGTATTGTACATAGTGCTGACGCTCGTTTTCGCGGCTACTATCACGCTCGCGCTGACCGCATGCAAAGACGACGAGAAATTCGATCCGAGCAAGATAACTTTCGTGCTCGACTGGGCGCCCAACACCAACCACGTAGGGCTTTACGTCGCGAAAAATCTCGGTTATTATGCCGAAGAGGGGCTTGAAGTGACCTTATCCAGCCCGGGACCACCGGCTGTTCCGCCGACGTTTCGACGGGCGTGGGGCAGTTCGGCATAGACTTCCAGGAGCAGATGATATATAACGAGCAGAGCTCCGTCAACGTGACGGCGGTGGCGGCGGTCATGCAGCACAACACTTCGGGCATACTCGTGAAAGGCAACGTGTCTTCGCTATCGGAACTCAACGGCAAAAAATACGCCACCTGGGGACTTCAGGGCGAAGAAGCCATCGTGAGGTATTTCCTTCAGGAAGGCGGCGCGGATATAAGCACGGTCGAATTCGTTCCCAATACCGTGGAAAACATCGTGGCGGAATTTACCAATCCTGCGGGAGTGGATTGTCTGTGGAGTTATCTCGGCTGGGACGTTACGAAACTTAATACCGAAGGTATCGCCAACACATTCTTCAGGATGAGCGACTATATCGACGCACTCGACTACTATACTCCCGTGATCATCGCGAACAACGATTATCTTAAAGATTACGAGGAATACGCGCGCAAATTCATAAAGGCTACCGCGAGAGGATACGAGTACGCGATCGCCAATCCCCGCGCGGCGGCGGATATACTTATGGAAGAAAACCCGGAGCTCGCCGTAGACTCCGAACTCATCTACGCGAGCATGGAAGTATTGAAAGGCGAGTACAAAGCGGACGCTTCTCAATGGGGATATATCGATCAGACGAGATGGGATACTTTCTTCGACCTTATGTGGGAGCTCCGTACCGAGGGTATGACCGGTCCCGTTACCGACGGATACGGCTTCACCAACGCCTTCCTGCCCGCATAAATCGATGTCGCTTCTCGAGGTGAAAGGCGTCACGCAGGCATACGACGGCGTGACGATAATAGAGGACGTGAACTTCTCGGTCGAAAGGGGTGAGACGGTATGCCTTATCGGCGCGAGCGGCGTGGGTAAGACTACGCTTTTCCAAGTGCTGTCGGGGCTTATCGCGCCCGCGAGCGGCGTGGTTCTCCTGAACGGCGAAAACGTCGTCGGTAAGGCGGGTAAAGCGAGCTATATGCTTCAGAAGGATCTACTTCTCCCGTTCAAAACGATAATCGACAACGTGTCGCTTCCATACCGAGTGAGCGGTATGCCGAAGAAGAAAGCTCGCGAAAAGGTAGCGCCTTATTTTACGCAGTTCGGGTTACAGGGAACGGAAAAAAAGTATCCCGGACAGCTATCCGGCGGTATGCGACAACGTGCGGCTTTCATGCGCACCTATTTCTTCGGACACGAGCTTATGTTGCTCGACGAGCCGTTCTCGGCGCTGGACGAGATGACACGCGAGGACATGTACGCCTGGTATATGAAGATAGCCGCGGAGCTCGATTTATCAACGTTGTTCATTTCTCACAACCTGGAAGAAGCGTTAACGCTGTCCGACAGGATACTCGTCATGACCGGAAGACCGGGCAGAATAGCGCATGAGCTTAAAGTTGAACGCGACGGTACCGGAGAAGATTTCTTCACTTCGCAACGCTTCGCCGAATATAAGAAAACTCTCAAAGAGCTGTTGAAGCGAAGCGCGGAAGATTAGCCTAAACGAGTCGGAAAAAAACTACCGTAAAAGGAATTGAGACCCGACGTACCCGTCGGGTCTTACTTACTTAGCGGCTTACCCGCGCCGCCAATATGTTGTTGACAAAAGCCGTTTTTTCATGGATAATGTTGATATATGTCTATGCGGCGCCGCGGCGCGACGGAGGAGAAATGGAGAAAAAGTCTAAGATCTACGCGCCGCTTACGGGACGCGAGCGTACTCGCAGGGCAGTGCTCACCGTGCTTGCGGGAGGCGCGGTCAACCTTATCCTGTTTTTCGTCAAACTTTATATCGGACTCGCTTCCAACAGTCTTGCGATCCTCACGGACGCAGTGAACAATTTAAGCGACGCTTTAGGTTTTGCCATAGCCGCGCTCGGATTTTCCGCGGTGAGTAGGCGTGCCGACGGCGTTTTCTCCTACGGTTACGGCAGAGCGGAATACCTTGCGGATTTCCTCGTCGCCGCTATCGTATGCGTCGTGGGGGCGAGTTTTTTATATAAAGCCGTCGAAAGATTCGTGCTCCCTTATCTGATGACTTTTACATGGGGATATTTCGCAGTCATAGCAGCCACCGTCGCGGTCAAACTGTTGCTCGGCGTTTATTTCCGCAAAGCAGATTCAAGAATAAATTCGGGAACGCTGAAAGGGGCATCGCTCGACAGCTTCCTGGACGCCGGCATCACCGCGATGACTTTGATAGGGTTTGCGCTCAACCGCTATTCCAAATTGCGCCTGGACGCCTTATTCGGACTCGTCATAGGCGTTATTATGATAGTAAACGGCTTGAAATTGCTCTTTTCCGCAGCAAAAAAACTGCTCGGCACGAAACTTTCGCGTGAAACGGAGAAGGATATCGCGGATATATGCGCTTCTTGCGGAGATTCGATCGGCGTGCGTTCGGTAGCCCTCCACGATTACGGCGCCGAAAATAAACAACTCGTTATAGACGCGGTATTTACAAACGAAAAAGATTTTGATAAAATAATAAATATTACAGAGGAAATTTCGCGAAAAGTGAAAGAAAAATACGGCTACGATACGAAAGTATGCGTGGGAAGGAGCGAGGATGAGACGCGGAGTTAAAAAAGGGCTCGTTATTACGGGTATCGTGTTCGGAGTTATAGCTTGTTTCGTGCTTGCGGTGGGTATTACCTCCCGCGTCGGTAACGAAGCCAATATGAAATATGCCGCGGAACTCGAGAAAGTTGTCGTTGACGATCCGCTACCCGCCCCGTTCATCGACGAGGAAACGGGATATTACACATTTACGGCGGACAGGGATTTCATAGTCCTGCAACTTACCGACGTGCATATCGGCGGCGGAGCGTTCTCTTTAAGGAAGGATATGATGGCTATGAACGCGGTATACGACCTCGTGTCGTACACGAAGCCCGACCTTATCATAGTAACGGGCGATATGGCGTACCCGGTGCCTTTCTCGAGCGGAAGCTTCAATAATCTCGCGCCCACCAAGATCTTCGCGGAAATGATGGAGTCGATAGGTATTTACTGGGCGGTGGTATTCGGAAACCACGATTCCGAAGTCTACAGCTATTACACACGCGAGGAAATTTCCGATTATTACTCGAGCGACGATCTCGAATACTGCCTCTATCAGGCGGGACCCGACGACGTGGACGGATACGGAAACTATTTCATAAATATCGAAAACAGCGAAGGCGTCATCACGCAGTCGCTTGCGTTATTCGATTCCCATTCCTATGCGAGAGGCTTCTATCAGGACTACGACAACATCCACGCCAATCAGGTCACGTGGTACGAGAACGAAATAAACCGTATGGACGAGATAAACCGCTTAAACGGCGCGACGGAGCTCTTTAAGAGTCTTGCGTTTTTCCATATACCGCTTGTAGAGCAGAAAGACGCGTATTTCGAATGGCTCGATAACGGCAGCAGCGATACCGAGAACGTCAAGTACGTTTACGGCAACGCCGGCGAAGGCGGCAAGGTAGTCTGTAGCGGCATAGGCGAGGACGACCTTTTCGAAACGATGGTGCGCGTAGGCAGCACGCAGGGCGTATTCGTGGGGCACGACCACTACAATAACTTTTCGCTGTGGTATAACGGCGGTTCGGGCGACTATTATATAAGGCTCACATACGGAATGAGTATCGACTATCTTGCGTACTTCGGAATCGCGAAAGAAACCGCGCAACGCGGCGGAACGGTGATAGAAATAAGCCCAGACGGCTCTTTCGATTGCTACGGGCTGAGAATGATAGACAAAAAGGAAATACGTAAAATAGGCGACTTTTAATGCTCAAAAGGTTGCCCTTAATGCGGTAATGCGCGAAACGATCGGAAGAAACGCCCGGCGTCGAAGGGCGTTTCTTGTGTGTCCGGACACGCATTGTAAAGTTAAAGATAAGGATAACGGACCGAGATATGACGGAAGTGGTAGCGGGACTCATCAGAGAGAACGGAAAGATATTGATCGCGTTAAGACCGCCAGAAAAGGCGCGCGGACTTTTATGGGAATTTCCGGGCGGTAAGGTGGAAGCGGGGGAGAGCAAGGAAGCGGCGCTTATAAGGGAATGTCGCGAGGAGCTCGGCGTCACGTTGAAGGTAGGTAAGGTATATGCCGAACTTACATACGAATATCCCGATATGACCGTAAGGCTCACGCTGTTCGAAGCGCGTATCGCGGAGGGCGTTCCGCGCAGGATAGAACACGCGGACGTTAAGTGGATAAAGCCGGAGGAGATAACCGAGTATCCCTTCTGCCCCGCGGACAAGGAGATATGCGGAAAAATATCTAAAAGCGTGGTGGGCAGACCGCGCGCGAAGCCGTAAGAGTATTGTTATACGCTCTCGCTCACTATACGGGCGAAGTTCTGGGTGGCGGCGGAGAGCCGACGGTTCTTGAGGAATACGAGCTCGCACGAGGTGTCGCATTCGTCGCTTGTAAGCATCGCCGAATACAGCTTGCCTCCGTGCGCGAGATAGTTGTCGACGGTGGACTCAGGCACCATCGTTACCCCTATGCCGACTTCGGCAAGAGCCACGCAGGTGGCGATCTCCTCGCACCTCACCGGCGCCGAGAGAGTGAGCCCCGCACGCTTGGCGATACGCTCGAGCATAGAGGCGTAACGGTGGGTGAGTATCAGAGGGTATTTCAGAATATCTCCGAAATCGAGTTCCGAAGGCAGTTTTTCGGAAGCCAGAACAGCCATTTTGTCGCGGCAAACCGTTTGCGAATGATAGGAGGCGCTTCCCGTATACGGAGTCCGTACGAGGGCTGCGTCGCATATACCTTCGTCGAGGCGGGTGAGTAAAGCGGGAGTGGTCCCTTCGTAGAGTTTGACGGTGACGCCTGGGTAGGCTTCGCGGTATTTCTTGAGAAAATTCCTGAGTATCCCCGTAGCGAGAGAAGGCGTTACCGCAAGGTTCAGCGTGCCGCTCAGACCGAGCTCGGCGGATTTTATCTCCTCTATCGCGCCGTCGGTAAGTTCGATTATTTTCATCGCCCGTTCGTACAGCTCCCGCCCGCTTGCGGTCAGTTTATAATTGTGATAGTCGCGTTCGATGAGAGTGGCGCCGCATTCCTTTTCGAGCGCTTTCAAACGGTTGCTCAATGCCGATTGCGCTATATAAAGTTTGCGCGCCGCTTCCGATATGCTGCCGGATTCGGCAAGTACTACAAAATTTTTCAACAATTCGGTATCCATACGCCTCCGCAGTTTGCTTTTATTATATTGATATGAGATAGCAAAAACATTTTTTTGATATATACCATATAGCACCGCTATTAAGTATAATAAGTTACGGATAAAAAGTAAAGAGGTATTTATGGTAAAGGATCTGACGGTAGGTAAATCTTCCGGGGTGTTGTGGGCGTTCTGCCTGCCGCTTCTCATAAGCGCGGTATTCCAGCAGCTTTACAATATGGCGGACAGTATAATAGCTGGAAGAGTGCTCGGCGAAAGCGCGCTCGCCGCGGTAGGCGCTTCCTATCCCATTACGATGATATTCACGGCGATAGCTTTGGGCTGTAACCTCGGTTGCTCGGTGATAATAAGCAGGCTTTTCGGCGAAAAACGCATACGCGACGTTAAGTCGGGCGTGTCCACGATAATGATATCCGTTGCCGTGATAGGCGTCGTGCTTACGGTAGCCGGAGTCGCTTCGGGTAAAGCCGTTATGAGTCTGCTCGATACCCCCGCCGACATAATGAACGATTCGCTTCTCTACCTTTATATTTATATAGGCGGCTTTCTGTTCGTTCTGTTGTACAACGTCTGCACGGGCATATTCTCCGCTTTGGGCGATTCGCGCACGCCGCTCTATTTCCTTATCGCGTCGAGCGTCGCGAACGTCGCGCTCGACCTCGTATTCACGCTGGCGATCCCTTTGGGCGTTTCGGGTCTCGCGTGGGCTACTTTTCTCGCTCAGGGCGTCGCGGGACTCGCCTGTATACTCACCTTGTTCGTCAAACTGCGTAAACTGGGCTCGGAGGGCAAAGCCAAAACTTTCTCCGTCATGCTTTTGCGGCAGATGTGTTACGTCGCCATACCGAGCGTGCTTCAGCAGAGTTTCGTTTCCGTCGGTAACCTTATAATCCAGTCTATAATAAACGGCTACGGTTCCTCGGTACTCGCGGGATATATAGCGGCTATCAAGCTCAATACCTTCGTTCTGACCACGTTGACCGCCGTGGCGGGCGGGCTTTCCGCTTTCACCGCGCAGAACCTCGGCGCCGGCAAAGCCTCCCGCGCGAGGCAAGGCACCCGCGTTTCTCTGCTGATGGCGTTCATAATGGTTGCGCCGTTTTCGATAATTTATTCGGTCATACCGAAGCTTGCGCTCGGACTTTTCCTCGACGAAACGAGCGTGACGGCGGTATCCGCGGGCGTCAGTTTCCTTACTATAGTGTCGCCTTTCTATGCGGTCATCGCCGTTAAGCTTATGCTCGACTCCGTTCTGCGCGGTTCGGAAAGCATGGCTTCCTTTATGGTTGCGACGTTTGCGGACCTATTTATCCGCGTTATACTTTGTTACGTGCTCGATCCGTTGCTCGGTATCGCCGGTATCTGGTGGTCGTGGCCCATCGGTTGGGGCGCGGCTACCGCTCTCTCCGTGATACTGTACTCTACGGGAAGATGGTATAAATCGGAACGCGCGAAGCGCATTTTCGCGGCGCTCGCCGAAACGGAAAAGAAAGAAGACGCGGGCGCGGAAGAAACCGCCTCTACGGCGAAAAAAACCGTCGAGAGCATCGAAGTCAGGCTGCACGATATTTCGGTAAGGATACTCGCGACTCTCAAAAATCTTTGGCACGCATAGCGCGTTTTAATAACAGGACGCCATGACGGATAACGCCTTACCCCGTAACGGGGAGGCGTTTTTATTTCGGAAGTTTCGCTAGCGCCGGGATGAATTCCCTCAATCATTACGCCTACGGCGCGGTGTACGGCTGGATGTTTACCAATATTGTAGGTATCAATCCGGACGAGAACGCGCCCGGGCTACGCCCGCGTGATATACGCGCCGATACCCGATAAAAGGATAACGCGGGTAAAAGGCTCGATCGATACCGCGCGCGGAACGGTATCTGCGGAATACGAACTCAAAGAT
>JADINF010000159.1 GCA_017694145.1 Candidatus Stercoripulliclostridium pullicola | reverse complement strand
TTCGCCCGCTGGGGTATCGAATACTTCAAATACGATTTCTGCCACAATATTAAAGTCAGCGGTTACGCCCCTCTCGTGTACGGGATATCGGTATCCCGCAAGGGAGAGAGAGAGGAAACCTTCTACCCCTGCACCGACGCAAAATTATACGGCTACGCGCGCATAATGACCAAATCGGCAGTCCCCGGCGGCAAGTATGTGGGCGGTATGGACAGAAATGCCGGCGCGATGCAATACGATAACGTAATTGCAGACGAGGACGGCGAATACGTACTCACTCTCAACGTGCACAAGAAAGGCAAAACGTACAAGAAGGCGGCGATGATACTCATAAACGACACTGACGATTATTTCGTCGAATTGCCGCCGCAGAAGAAATGGAACGTTACCGCGCGCTTCCAGACAGTCGTCAGACTCAAAAAAGGAATCAACAAAATTCGCATATTCAACCCCGTAAGAAACAGAGCCGATTCCGAGCTCCTGCAATACCGCAATATGGGAAGGCAGTTAGTTTATGCAGCAAATAAGGTAGCTGAGGATACGGGAAAGCCCGTAAAACCTATAGTATTCTCGCTGTGCGAATGGGGTGTCGGACGTCCTTGGCAATGGGGAGCCCTCGCGGGCAACCTCTGGCGCACCACTCCTGACATACGCCCCAACTGGAAATGGATGATGGCTATTTACGAGCGTAACGTAAGACTGCACGAGCACGCGGGCGTAGGACATTGGAACGATCCCGACATGCTCGAAGTGGGCAACGGCAAACTTACTTACGACGAGAACCGCGCGCATTTCTCGGTATGGTGCATGATGGCGGCTCCGCTCATTCTCGGCAACGATCTGCGCAAAATGCCCGACAACGTTCTCGAGATAGTTACCAACCGCAATCTCATCGCCGTCGATCAGGATCCGCTCGGCAAGCAAGCGAAACGGGTATTCCGCAGTCTAAACGCGGACATTCTCGCCAAGCCCCTCGCGGACGGCTCGGTCGCCATCTGCTTCTTCAATAAGTTCGGCGGAAAACGCGCTATGGTATACAGCCTGAGAAGTCTGACCGCCGATCCTTACGTGAGCCTCAAGTCGGCACAGAGCTATACGCTTACCGACCTGTGGAGTAACGAAAGTTACGAAGCTACCGACAATCTCAGAGTGGAACTCGAACCCCATTCCGCAAAGGTATTCAAAGTCATTCCCCGCTGACGGATTTAACCGGCACTGTAACGCCCGCGTCAACGCGGGCGTTTTTTTGTAGCGCTTCGGATTACCGTTTATGCAACAAGTCTGTAACTTATCCGTAACGGTATGGACGCGTTACGGTTATGTTACGAAAAGCCGTAACGACGCCTTTATACGGTTGTTTCCGCTTTCCGAATATGAAAAAGGCTGTCCGTGCGGACAGCCTTTCTGCATTATTCTTGGGGGGAAGAATTATTCGAAGATCTTCGCAACAACGCCCGATCCTACGGTTCTGCCGCCTTCACGGATAGCGAAGCGGAGTCCCTGCTCGATAGCGATAGGAGTGATAAGGGTGATGTCCATGTGGATGTTGTCGCCGGGCATGACCATTTCTACGTCCTTCGGGAGAGCGATGCTTCCGGTAACGTCGGTGGTACGGAAATAGAACTGAGGACGATAGCCGTTGAAGAACGGGGTATGTCTGCCGCCTTCTTCCTTCGTAAGGACGTAAACCTGACCCTCGATGTGGGTGTGGGGTTTGATCGAGCCGACTTTGGCAAGGACCTGTCCTCTTTCGATATCTTTACGGTCTACGCCACGGAGAAGAGCGCCGATGTTGTCGCCCGCCTGAGCGAAGTCAAGGAGCTTACGGAACATCTCAACGCCGGTAACGGTGGTTTCGCGGGTGGGCTTGATACCGACGATCTCAACTTTGTCGCCGACTTTAACTTCACCTCTCTCAACTCTGCCCGTAGCAACGGTGCCGCGGCCGGTGATGGTGAACACGTCTTCGACAGGCATAAGGAAGGGCTTGTCGGTAGCGCGCTCGGGGGTGGGGATGTAGGAGTCAACGGCGTCGAGGAGCTCGCGGATGCAGTCGCAGTCGGGGCTGTCGGCATTACCGGCAGCGGCGGCTTCCATAGCCTTAAGAGCGGAACCCTTGATGATCGGGATTTCGTCGCCGGGGAACTCGTACTGAGTGAGAAGATCGCGGATCTCCATCTCTACGAGGTCGAGGAGTTCGGGATCGTCAACCTGGTCGACTTTGTTCATGAATACGATGATGTAAGGAACACCGACCTGACGGGCGAGCAAGATGTGCTCACGGGTCTGGGGCATAGGACCGTCGGTCGCCGCAACGACGAGGATAGCGCCGTCCATCTGAGCGGCTCCGGTGATCATGTTCTTAACATAGTCCGCGTGCCCGGGGCAGTCAACGTGCGCATAGTGTCGGGTAGCAGTCTGATACTCAACGTGAGCGGTGTTGATCGTTATACCTCTGGCTTTCTCTTCGGGCGCCTTGTCGATCTGGTCATATCTCATGACTTCGGCGTTGCCGGCAGCCGCGGCAACCATCGTGATAGCCGCAGTCAAAGTGGTCTTGCCGTGGTCAACGTGACCGATGGTGCCTATATTGACGTGGGGCTTGGATCTGTCAAACTTACTTTTTGCCATTAGATTTGTCCTCCCAATAATGGTGATTTTATTTTTGATTGTTTTGTTTCGGCAGTCTTTCTGACTCCGATTAGGATTATTATATAATAAATAACCCGCCTTGTCTACCGTTTTTTTACGAATTTATTTGAATTTACTGTAAACGTGCGGGTATTGACGGGCGCGATCAGGCTTTCTTGCCCGTAATACGCTCGAACTCCGATTTCGGTACCTCGGTGTAGCAGCTCAGTTGCATCGTGTAATTGCCTCTGCCCTGCGTCGCCGAACGCAAAGTCGTAGCGTATCCGAACATCTCCGAAAGCGGTACGTCCGCGTCGATGACCTTGACGCCCTTGCGGTCTTCGAGATTCTTCACCGCGCCTCTGCGGGAGTTCACGGTGCCGAGCACGTCGCCGAGATATTCGTCGGGGCAGGTGATCTCTACCGCCATGACGGGCTCGAGTATCGTTGCGCCCGCTTTCGCCGCCGCTTCTTTGAGCGCCATGCTCGCGGCGATCTTGAACGCCATTTCCGAAGAGTCGACTTCGTGCGAGGAGCCGTCCACGAGCTTCACCCTGAAGTCCATGAGTTCGTAGCCCGCGATAACGCCCGCTTTCGCCGCGTCGCGGATACCTTCCTCGACCGCTTTGATAAATTCCTTCGGTACGCTTCCGCCCACGGTTTCATCCACGAATTCCACGCCGGAACCCGCTTCGAGCGGTTCGATCTCGATGACGACGTGACCGTACTGACCTTTACCGCCTGACTGACGTATGAACTTGCCTTCGGCGCGCGCGGGTTTCTTGATAGTTTCACGGTACGCTACCTGCGGCTTACCGACGTTGGCTTCAACTTTGAATTCGCGTAAAAGCCTGTCTACTATTATCTCGAGGTGCAGTTCGCCCATACCCGCGATGATCGTCTGTCCCGTTTCCTGATCGGTGTAAGTGCGGAAACTGGGATCCTCGTCTGCAAGTTTGGATAACGCAATACCCATTTTCTCCTGACCGAGCTTGGTCTTGGGCTCTATAGCCACGCGAATAACGGGATCGGGAAATTCCATCTTCTCGAGAACGATGGGATGATTCATGTCGCACAGCGTGTCGCCGGTAGTGATGTCCTTAAGACCTACGAGAGCCACGATGTCGCCTGCGTACGCTTCTTCTATCTCTTTACGAGAATTGGCGTGCATGCGGAGTATCCTTCCGATACGTTCGCGCTTGCCTTTAACGCTGTTCAGAACGGTCATGCCGGTGCGGATAACGCCCGAATATATGCGATAGAAAGCGAGCTTGCCGACGAAAGGATCGACCATTATCTTGAACGCGAGTCCCGCGAGAGGCTGATCGTCGCCGGAGATGCGCTCCGCGTGTTCGCCGTTCCATTCGCCCTGAACGTGCGGTACGTCCACGGGAGAAGGAAGAAGATCCACTACCGCGTCGAGAAGTATCTGAACGCCTTTGTTGCGATATGCGCTTCCGCAGATAACGGGAACGATCTGCATGCTTATCGTGGATTTACGGAGCACGTTGAGCATTTCGTCCACGGTTATCTCCTCGCCGTTGAAATACTTCTCAAGAAGAGTGTCGTCGTGCTCGGCGCAAGCTTCGATGATCTGAAGTCTGTGAGCTTCCGCGCTCTCTTTGTATTCGTCGGGGATCGGCACGATATCGAATTCCTCGCCGCAATCGTCGTCGTGGTACATTACCGCGTGATTATGGACAAGGTCGATTATCCCGCGGAAGGTGTCCTCCTGCCCTATGGGCAACGTGAGAGGCAACGGGTTAGTGTGCAGACGATCGCGCATCATACCGATCACCCTCTCGAAATCGGCGCCGTTGATGTCCATTTTATTGACGAACGCTATGCGCGGCACTCCGTACTTGTCGGCTTGACGCCAGACGTTCTCGGATTGCGGTTCGACGCCGCCTTTGGCGCAGAATACCGCTACCGCTCCGTCGAGTACGCGCAGACTGCGCTCCACTTCCACGGTGAAGTCGACGTGCCCGGGGGTGTCGATAAGGTTGATACAGCAATCTCTCCATTTCGTGGTGGTCGCGGCGGAGGTTATCGTTATACCTCTCTCCTGCTCCTGCACCATCCAGTCCATCGTCGCGTCCCCCTCGTGAACCTCGCCCAGCTTGTGGGTCTTACCGGTATAGAAAAGTATGCGCTCCGACGTAGTAGTTTTGCCGGCGTCGATGTGCGCCATAATTCCTATATTCCTGATCTTGTCGAGTGGATATTCTCTGGGCATTTCCGTATTTCCTTATTTCCGAATGTTTGATATATTAGCTTCTTTGATCTTTAACTACAAGATATCAGTTAAGTTTCCGACGGGCAACCGCACCGCCCGCGCGGCAGCGCTTTACGCGCCCACTTAACGATTATTGTTACGGGAAGAAATTTTATTCCCCCCTTTCAAAACAAAACGGTATGGGGAGCATACCGTTTCGAGTCAATGCGTGCTTCCGAAAGACTACCAACGGAAGTGCGCGAACGCTTTGTTCGCCTCTGCCATACGGTGGGTGTCTTCCTTCTTCTTGATAGCGCCGCCGGCGTTGTTGTACGCATCCATTATCTCGCCCGCAAGCCTCTCGCTCATCGTTCTCTCGCCGCGCTTTCTCGCATACATGACGAGCCAACGGATACCGAGGGTCTGTCTGCGCACGGGACGTATCTCAAGAGGTACCTGGTAGTTCGCTCCGCCTACGCGACGCGCTTTGACTTCCAGCACCGGCATGATGTTCTCGAGAGCTTTGAAGAATACTTCCTCGGGAGCGTTACCGGTCTTCTCCTTGATGATATCGAACGCACTGTAAACTATTTTCTGCGCGGTGCCGAGTTTGCCGTCCAACATTACCTGATTGGTAAGCTTGGTAATGACTTCCGAATTGTATACCGGATCGGGCAAAACGTTTCTCTTGGGAACTCCGCTTCTTCTTGGCATTTCAATGTCCTCCTGTTCTGTTCAATAGCAAAGACCTTATCGATTATTTAGGGGTCTTTGCGCCGTACTTCGACCTTGCCTGCTTGCGCTTAGCAACGCCCGCAGTGTCCAGCGTACCACGGATAATGTGATATCTTACGCCGGGCAGGTCTCTAACTCTTCCGCCTCTGATAAGCACAACGCTGTGCTCCTGAAGGTTGTGTCCGATACCAGGAATGTAGATGGTTCCTTCCATTCCGTTCACAAGACGTACTCTTGCGATTTTACGAACAGCGGAATTAGGCTTTTTAGGCGTGGTCGTCGTGACGGACAGGCATACGCCTCTTTTCTGAGGGCAACCGTCCATGATAGGAGTCAGAGACTTCTTGGTCTGACGCTGTCTGCCTTGCCTGATGAGTTGGTTAGTTGTTGGCATTAGGGTTCCTCCTTTACTTATTTGGTTTCCGTCGACAACCCATTCGCGGAAACCGCGGATCGAACTTTCAGGATCCCTACCGTCGCGCAATCGACGTCAATACCCACGGCTTTGCCCAATTCCTCTTTAGACGGCACAAAGCGCACGGGGACGCCGCGCGAGCGGCAGAGAGCGGTAAGTTCTCTCCTTATACGCTCCTCGGTATCCGCGGCGATCAACACACACCTGATCGCATCGTCGCCGATACCTCGGTTCACTTGCCTTAGTCCGATAACCTTGTCAGCCGATAACAAATCGATTATTGACTGTTTCATAGGCTCCTTCTACATACAAACAAGCCTGCTTTCGCAAGCCTAATTATTATATCAAGCGGTATTTTCGGTGTCAAGCGTTTAGATATAATAAAAAATGTTAAGTTAATAAGAATTTCCGATATAAAATCGCCGCTCCGAAGCCAAACTCAAAAGTATCCCGGAAGCTAGGCAAAACCCGGCGCGGCAATTATGCCGTAAAGGCTTTTACGGCGGCAAATAGGTTGCTCTCGGCGGGCTCGTATGGTATAATTTTCAATATGATTATCAGTGGGAGCGTCGAAACGGTAATATTCCGCTCGGAGGAGAGCGGCTACACGGTGATGGAATTCCGCACTCCGGAGCGGCACGTCACCGTAGTGGGCTGTATGCCCGAAATCCGAGAAGGCGAAATGCTCACCGTAAGCGGGAAATGGGTGAACAATTCGAAGTACGGCGAACAGTTCCAAGCCGAAGAAATAACCTTCGAAGCGCCCGCCGACGAAGAAGGCATAATAAATTATCTTGCGAGCGGGCTTTTTTACGGAGTGGGCAGAGCGACTGCGGAAGCCATCGTGCGGCGTTTCGGGTTAAGGACGCTCGACATACTGGAAAACACGCCGCACAGACTCACCGAAGTGAGCGGCATAGGCAAACTGCGCGCGGAGAGCATAGCCGAAAACTTCAAAGACAATTCCGCCATGCGCGCTGCGATACTTTTTTTACAGAAACATTCGGTACCGCTCACGCTCGCGATGAAAATTTATAAAGCTTACGGCGAAAGCACCGAAAGCGCGATCACCGAAAACCCCTATCGCCTCGTGCGCGATCTCGACGGCGTGGGCTTCGTCACGGCGGATAAACTCGCCGACAGCCTCGGATACGACAAAAATTCCGATTTCCGCATATCGGCGGGTATAATCCATGCGTTGCGCGACGGCGGCGGCAGAAACGGTCACACGGCTCTGCCGGAAAACGTACTGATACGCGAAAGCGCGGCGCTGCTCCGTAACGACGACGAAGAGAGGATAGCGGCGCAGTTGCCGCGACTTATACTGGAAGGACAGCTTTTCGTGGCGCGCGCGGAACAGGACGGCGAAACGGTGCCTTTCTATGCGCTTCCCACGGAATACAATTCCGAAAAATCGATAGCGGCAAAGCTGGTGCGGCTTACTCGCGGCAGCGTTATAGGCGCAATACGCTCCGACGCGGACAAAGAGATCGAGGCTTACGAAAAAACGCACCGCATCACACTCGACGATAAACAGAAGGAAGCGGTGAATACCGCTCTTACGAGCGGCGTGTCGGTGATAACCGGAGGACCCGGCACCGGAAAGACGACGATAATCGAATGTCTTATGGAGCTTGCCGACGCGCGCAAAATGGAATGCGCCCTCTGCGCCCCTACCGGGCGCGCGGCGAAAAGACTTGCCGAAACGACGGGACGGAACGCGCAGACGATACACCGCCTTATCGGAATGGACATTTCTTCGGGGCGACCCGTCTACCGCATGAACGAATCAAACCCGCTCTCCGCCGACCTCATAGTCGTGGACGAGATAAGCATGGCGGACGTGTACATATTCAACGCCCTTCTGAAAGCGGTGCGCCCTTCCGCAAAAGTGGTGCTCGTGGGCGACAAGGATCAGCTTCCGAGCGTGTCCCCCGGGAACGTCTTGGCGGACATAATAGCTTCGGAGATAGCGCCCGTCACTTACCTTACGGAAATATACCGTCAGGACGCCGCGAGCCTTATCGTAGTGAATGCCCATCTCATAAACGAAGGGAAAATGCCGATAATACGCAACAGTTCCAAAGATTTCTTCTTTGACAACAAACAGGCACCCGAAGATGTGGTTAAAGATACCGTATCGCTCGTAACCGAGAGATTACCCAAATATTTCCACATATCGCCCGCCGACATACAGGTGCTTGCTCCGATGAAGAAAGGCGCTACCGGCGTGGAGCTTCTCAACCTGGAATTGCAAAAAGCGCTGAACCCCGCGGGCAAAGAAACCGTCGTGGGAGGCGTTACTTTCCGCGACGGCGACAGGGTGATGCACACCGTCAACAATTACGACCTCGCCTGGCGCAAGGGGCTCGAAGAAGGGACGGGAGTTTTCAACGGCGACGTGGGAATAATAAAAGACATTATACGCGGAGAGATAGTCGTGGAATTCGACGACGGCAGGATCGTGGAATACGACCGCGCCTCCCAGGAAGATCTTATGCTCGCTTACGCGGTGAGCGTTCACAAAAGTCAGGGCTCGGAATTCCCCGCCGTGGTGCTGGCGCTCGGCTCGGGCGGAGGAATGCTTTTCAACAGGAATCTTCTCTACACCGCAGTCACGAGAGCAAAAAACATAGTGGTCATAGTCGGTACCGAAGCCGCAATAGCGCGGGCGGTCAAGAACAATTATACCGTGAAAAGATACACGTTACTTAAGGAATTGATATGCGCGACGTTAAGCAAAGCAGATTTATTAGGTTTCTGAAAAAAGCGGAAGCCGCATTCTCACGCATGATGCACCCCAAAGGGTATGTCTGTATCGGTTGCGGAAAGGAGCTCAAAGAGGAATACCGCGAAAAGTCGATATGCCCCGAATGCGAAGCGGAATTACGTTATCGTACCGGGAAGCTGTGCGAAGTCTGCGGCAAGCACATAGAAAACGGCGTACTTTGTTCTGCGTGCACGGAACGCCCGCCCCTTTTCGACAAAGCGTACGCGGTATTCGAATACGAAACGCTCGCAAGAAAGCTCGTCGTTTCGTACAAAGACGGCGAAAAGCCGTGGCTTGCCGAATATATGGCGAAATACCTTGCCGACTACGCCGCCGCCATGGAGATAAGCGCGGACGTATTGTGTCACGTGCCCTCATCCGACGCCAATGTGCGCAAGCGCGGCTTCGACCATGCCGCAAAACTCGCAAAAACTTTCGCCGCGCTCACGGGAATAACGCATGTAAGCGTATTGAAAAGGATAAAACAGCGCAAAGACCAGACTAAACTCGGCGCGGAAGCCCGCTTTGCCGAGGTAGCCGACGCATTCGCTCTCACGTCGGGCGAAGCGGGTAAGCTCGTGGAAGGCAAGCGTTGCCTTTTGCTCGACGACGTGCTGACGACCGGCGCCACGGCGTCGGCGTGCGCTAAACTGCTCAAAGACGCGGGAGCCGTTTCGGTGACGGTGCTCACGTTCACGCGATAGAAGGAGAAATAAATGGATTACTATTCGGATTGCGTCGAAAAATTGGAAAGGTTGCGTGCTCGCGACGATTACACCGTACTGGCTTTCGAAAGCAGTTGCGACGAAACCGCGGTCGCCGTCACGCGCGGAAGGAAGGTGCTTTCTTCCGTCATAAGTTCGCAAATAGAGATACACAAGCGTTTCGGCGGCGTAGTGCCGGAGATAGCTTCGCGCAACCATATTCTCGCTATAGGCAAGATAACCGACGAAGCGCTCGCGGAAGCGGGCATTACACTCAAGGACGTGGACGTGGTGGCGGTGACGTACGGCGCGGGAC
>JADINF010000158.1 GCA_017694145.1 Candidatus Stercoripulliclostridium pullicola | reverse complement strand
GGTACGTATACGTTGCCGTTATCTTTCTTCGTCATATTCGGATTATACCGCTTCGTCGCCCTTCTTGTCAATACGCGCATACGCAAAAAGCGGCTCGGTAAACCGAGCCGCCCCTTATTTTCCCCGCCTATTTCTTGACGATCTCCTTGATCTCCTCGATATCGTCTTTTATTATTTCGACTATTTCGAGTTTTTCGGCGAGAGAATTGATGAGATTCTGATATTTTTCCTCGCGCGCCTTGCTGTCCTTTATCTGCAGAACGAACAGCGCGACGAACAACATCGCCCATAAACCGCTGTTAATCGCGGTCTCCCATATTTGTTCCCACATTTTTGCCTCCTTTTTTCTTGGTTCCGCTCCCCTTTTTCCCCGCGCTCCGTTCGTACAGCCCGGCTATGGCGGCAAGACAGTCCGCGCATAAATGAAGTTCGCGGGTCACGGGAGTGCCGGAACGCTTCACCGCATAATCGGCGTCGTTGCGGCAGGCGCCGTTGTCGCAACGCACTCTGACGTTCAATCGTTTAAGTTCCATATCATTCGCTCCTCATCATATTCCAGTTGATGAGCGCAAGATAGTTCTGCGAGCCGAGCAAAGTCATGAGTTCGTCCGCCGACAACAACAACATATAATGCGCCTGAGTTTTGGTATAACCGTTATAAAACTCTTTGGCGGTTTCGATACGCTTGGCGTATTCCGCCTGCTTCTCCGCGCTCACCCCGTTGACGCGCTCGAATTCTATCTCTTTCACGGCGGCGTCCATTATGGCGTCGGCGCGTTCGCGTTGCATTTCTTCGAGTAACGCAGCCCTCTCCTGCTGATAAGCCGCCTCCCTCTCCGCGAGTTTTCGGTTATACTCGTTGATCTCCTTGACGCGCGCTTCCTCTTCGCTACGGAGCTTCGCTATCTTCGCCTCCAGATCGGCGGCGTAATTGAGGTCGTATTCGCGTAAAGCGTTATTGTAAACGGTTTCCGCTTCCGTTATCTTGTCGCGTATCTCGTTGTACTTGATATCGTAGGTCTTGTCGTAATACGCCTTGGCTTCCGCGCCTGCTCGTTCTATGAGTTCGTTTCCGTAACTCATTATCGACGAATTGACAAGCCCCTGCAATATCATGTCGCCGGTGTATTCGCGGTGCGCTTCAGCCGTGGAAGCCTCGAGCTCTCGCTTATTCTGAGCTTCTTCGGCTTCGAGTTCCGCCCGCTGGTTTTCGAGCTTATCGGTGGAAGTCTGATACTTCTCCGTAGCGGCGTTGACGTCCTCCGTATAACCGGGTTTCAACGCCGTTTCCGCTTCGGATACTATTTCCTCCTCCGTTTTACCGACGTAATCTATCGGTTTTTCGTTGAGCGAAGGCGGTATGCTCTCCTCCGGATCGGGAAAGGTCACGCCGGTCTTGTTCGCCTGATATTGCGCTTCCATCTCCCGTAGCTTTTCGATCAGTTCTTCGCGCACGCCGAGATCGTAAGAATTTTGCGCATCCGAAAGCCCGAAATCGGTGGTGTCGCCCTCGTCGGGCTCCGTTCCCGAAAGCTTATATCCGAAATTACGGAAAGCTTTTTTGATCTTTTCGAGTATTTCGTCCGCTTTTTCTTTAATTTTATTCTCAGCCATTGCCCGTACCTCCCGAATTCTGCGCGGAACACAACGCTGTAAGCGCGTCTACCTTGCGGGTAAGGCTCACGATCCTTGCCGTAAGGTCCTGTAAAAGTTCGATAATGTAATCAGTCTGCATTGTACCTCCCGTTTACGTCGAGTAATATCTGCACTTCGCTTACCGACAGCTTCTCCGCGTCGGAATCTATCTGCAACGCAAATCCGTCGCCTTTGGCGTTGAATGCGGCGCAGGAAGCCTTTGCGGAGCCTTTCATTTTGCGCGTAACGACGTTGTCGTCCGCTATCAGAGTGACGTCTACGTCGTGCAGGCTGTAAATGTATAATCTGCGAACGATCTTGGAGTCGGCGATTTCGCCGAGGTTCGACTTCGGACTGCGCCAATGCTTGTGAAGCGGCAAAGTGAAAAGCTTGCCCGAATCGTTGACCATGCCCACGAGAACGCCCCTGTTGTTGCCGAAACGCAGGAAAAGCTTTTGCATTACGCTGTTGGTGACCCCCAGGAAACCTATAACGTCCACGCCCCGAACGATATCCGTACCGTCCGAATACAGATCGAACGCGAAAATCGCGTTGTTTACGGCGATTCCCAGTCCGGGAGGACACTCGTCTCCCACAAGCGTGTCGCCTTCGATCTTCATTTTCGCGGCGAGGTAATAGCGGTTCCCGAATATGCAACCCGCGGCGCGCGAAGCGTCCTCTATGAGCGGAGCAACTTTCGGGAAGAATTTCTTGACGTCGTAACCGTCGAAAGAATACATTTCGTTACCGGAAACGAACACCATCATCGAATAGTCGGAAGCAATCGTGTCGGTGCGTATCTTGTCTTTTGCGGTGAAGACCCGCGCCAACGAATATTCCGTAGGGTCGATATAGGCGGTGAGCCTGTAGACGGAATACTCGCGGAAAATGTAGATATAGTTCTTGAAAGAAACTATTTTGAGTATTTTTCCGCCTTCGTCCATAAGGCTTATCGATCCCCCGCCCGCCTCGGGCGAAAATTCGTAAGGCTTGAGCGGAGCGCTGAAATATATGGTATCGGGTTTATCGGTGCTCACTCCGAATACCCGGTCGTAATGCATGCACACGCTGGACATTCCCGGCACGTCGGGATACTCGGCGTATTCTTCGGTGCCGTCGTATATATACATTCCTCCTGAACCCGCGAAAATCAGACAACAGTCCTTCTCGTTCATGTAGTAATTGATGAAATCCGTTTCGTCCGAATCGTTATGAACGCCGAGGAAATAAGTAAACTCTCCCGTATACGTGAGCGGACAGCGGAAATAATGATGCAGGGTCCCGAATACTATGAGCTCGTCCTGCGTTTCGCCGGTAGCCCTGTCGTAACGAACGTAATGGTGCATCCTGCGTATCTTCTGTCCCTGAATGTCCAATAGCGGCAGCTCCACTTCGTTGCCGCCCGCGGTATAACGCGCGTCCCCCACTCCGAAAGATTGCGACAATTCGCCGCCGTATAATCTGATATTGTAGCCATAGCTACAATAATTTATCGATAACGAATCTTCGGGAGTATCTGCGTCCACACCTTTGAAATGGTTGATATCGTATCTTGAGCGACGTACTGAAGGCACTGCTTCTCTGCGCAACCGACCTATCATACGAACCTCCTCGGAGGGATACGGAAGGACTTCAATCTCCTCGAAAGATTATATACCGCGTTATCGAAACGCGCCTTATAGAACTCCGCTTCCTCGATATATCCGAGCCTATAGTAATACTCGGAAGCCACCCCTATCGCCATCACGTATTCGCTGAACTGCGGGGGAAGTATGACATCGTCGTCTGCTTCGAGCGTACCGGGATGGAAAAGGTATTCGACCTCCGCACCTCCTTCCGCGCCTTCCGCTTCCACATACGCGGGATACATTACGAACGGGGTTTTGACGCCGCGCACTTTAACGCTCAAAACTTCGCGCACTCTGTAGCGGAAGTCGGAGTAAAACGCTTTGCCGCCCGTAAATGTTATATCTTCTTTGTTCTTCAGCGGTATATGTTCCAGCACCAGTTCCGAATATACGGTATTGGCGCAGTCCGTCAGCTTGGTAAGCGTTACGCTCGGAACGCTTACGCTCACGTCGTCGAGCCCTGTTATAGCCGCCGCTCTCGTCAATATTTCGCTCAATTTCATATAATTCTCCTTTGACGGAGCCCGCTATGCGCGGGCTCCGCCGTATATTTGATCCGAACGGCATTGCTTGCCGCACGCCGCAAAGCCCCCTCCTTTACGCGGGATCGGTGATGCCCTGCATTACTCCCTGCGCGCGGGGATATGTGGAAACGAGGTTGGCGTATTTTACGAGAGTCGCGGTATATACCGCTTTACGGTCGATCTGATTGAGTATCGAGCCGTTATCTCCCTGCAACCATTCCCAGTCGCACAGTTGGACAAGCTTGAAGGCGTCCGTGTTGAGGTAATACATCGAGCCGTCCTCGACAAATCTCTCCCCGCATACGGGCACGCCGTTGAACGCAAGCGTTTTGAAGCCGCCGTCGAGGTTGAGATAGTCGATATTCGTTCTCGTGAGCATGAGCTGATTGAGGTACTGCCTGCGCGTTTTGAGCGAACATACGATCATATTCGTAGGTATTGCGGAGCGCATCGATATACCGTCGAAAAATTCCTGCATGGCCTCGAGAGAAAGTTCGGCGTTAAGATCCTTTACGCACGGCTCTATGCCGGGCGCATAAAGCTTGGGCAATCCGTAATAGTCGCTGCTGAGGTTATAGAAAAGATACGGCACGCCGTTGACTTCGTGTCCTTTGGACTTTTGCATATATATCTTGTCGCCTGCGGCGGCGTCCTCGTGCCCCGCTACCGAAATAACCTCTATCGTGAATATATCGTTGATATAGTCCACGTCGGTTATACGCACGTTGGAGTATACCGGCGTATTATCGCGCATGATGTCTATACACATGCCGGCGGTAAGCTTGCGCGCGTCCTCCACCTTGAATTCGTGCGGATTGGCGGTTTGCTCGGTACGCTCGGCTATTACGCCGAGCAGACCGTCGCCGTTACCCCACATCATTCTGTTCAGATTGAACTGCGCCGAACGTATCATCATCTGTATCTCGGTGTTCAATACGCTCACGAGCCCGGACGCATTGTCGCGGTTGGCGCGCAGAAGCTTGTCGCTCACGTCTATCACGCCGTAAATGTTACGGAGCGGTACGGTAAGACATTCGCGCAAAGCCGCCGCCGAAACGGGCAATTCTCCCGCTTCTTCGGTAGTGCCGAGTCCGCCGGATATGCCGAGTTCAACGGGCACTATCGCGTCTTTACCGCTGATAAGCGCGGCGGTTTTCTCGATCGCCGAATAAAACGGACTTATACCGCTGTTGAGCTGAGTGCATATCGCGTCCAGATAGTACGATTTAAGTACTTGATCTACTGATTCAATAGTCAGCATTCTTTATTCTCCTTTAGGTTTGAGTATTTCCATCGCCATTTTACCCGCTTCGTTGACCGTCGAAATGCGGATAGTGGGCACGATGGGTATTTCCCCTCCGCCGACCGGGATCACGGGCGTTCTGCGTTGAGCGGAAACTTTTTCCGTCGCTTCTGTTTTTTCGTTAGCCGCACCTGCGGATGTAGCCGGATCCGCTTCGCGCTCAACGCTTCCGGTAGGAGAATTCCCGTTTTCTTGTGCATCATAGCGTTCTGCAAGTACGCATAAGAGAGCTTTTTCAAGACAGTCGTCTTCCGCTATCAGACTTTCGTTCTTCTCGAGATATGCGGTAAGCTCTTTGCCTAAATTGCGCGCTACGGGATATTTTTCGCCGAGCGCTTTAACTTTGTCCGCCCATTTGTCGGATTCCGTTCTCGCGTTCAGCGCGCCTTCGAGCTCCTTGATGCGTTGGGATCTCCTTGTGAATTCAGCTTCCAACGCATTGTAAGCGTTCAACAGGTCTTCTCCGGTCTTGAATTTACCGTAAGAGGCACCGTCCGCCTTGTCGCTCTTCGCGGGGCTTGATTGTGTTTGCTCTTTCAGATCTTGTTTTTCCATTTATGTCACTCCTTTTCTTCAGAATTCAGTGAGGCGCTTTGCGCGTCCGCGGCAAGCGCCAATCTGGCTATTACTTTGTGCCTTCTGATGTGCTCGTTGATCAGCTTTTTGCTTTTTTCGCTCAACGTGTCGCGCCCGGATACAAGACACGACGTATGCTCCTCCACGTGCAATTCGTGGTCGTCCACCGCTTCCACTTCGCACTTCTTGCCTTCACTCATATCGAGGTTCTCGATTTCCGCTTTACGTACGTGCATTTCTTCGCGGCTTTTCGCGGCTTCCCAGTTCCCGAATCCCAGCATTTCGACGATCTTGGCGCGGTTGCGGTTGCTTATCTTACCGTTTTCGTCGCTCAGAAGTCCGTATTTGAGCAGTTCGAGCACCATGTTCTTGCGCGTGGCGGGCGTTTCGACCATTTCGGAATTGCTTTCCATCACTATATCTTCGCTCGTGAGCCCCGACCCGCGGAAAGCCACCACTTCCACTTCGCCGTTATCGCCGCTTATGCGTATAAGCCGCTCCGAATCCACGAATTGCTTGTAAAGCCTCAATATCTTACGGCAAACCTCTTTCACTGCGGCGCGTATGGACTCGGTCGTCACCGAAAGCCGGCTGTAATCCTGCTCGAGAAGGAGCGACAGCGCGTAACCGCTTATCGCGCTCAATGTCGCTCCCGAAACGTTGAGGAGATTGCTTATACCGGAAATACTTTGAAATTCCGAGAGCAATCTGTCCTCTTCGTCGCGGAATTCGCCCGGTACCGTGCCCGCGCTCATCACTACGGGAGGGTTGCTTCCTTGACGGTAAATGACCACTTTGCCGGGTGCAAGTCCTTCCTCCTCGAGCTGTTCCGTGTCCACGCTTCCTTCTTCCACCGCGAGCACGCCCGCCGAAAGCCTGTTCATGAATTCGTGCTTCCTGTTTTTGACGGCGTTGTACGCGCGCTGAACGGGTATCAGCCGCTCGATGATGCTTCTTCCGTAGAAACTTGCGGGTTGCTCCAGCGCAACCTGTCGCACGAAAGGATATCCGCGCTTACCGTCCGCGGCGTTCACATACGGAAGTTCCCCGTCGTATAAGACTTTGTTGCCCGCCACTATGACGAGTCTGCCGTTCTTGCGGACGGAATCGGGAAGCTCGTAGCGTTCGATGACTATAGCGTGATCGCTCTTTATCTCTTTGGAAACGCGCGCGCCGTAGCCGTGCTTGAGCGACTCGCCGTCAACGTCCGAATTCAATACTGATACGTCCTCCGCCTCTACTTCTGTTCCCCACAGATCGCGTATCACCGCCACCGGATAGGCTTTTGCGTGGATAATGCTCCTGCATGCGTCCATATCCTGCGCCGACAACGAATCGGGATATATTTCGTAAGGCGGGCAAACGGCGATCCGCACGCCGCCGGCAATACTTCCGTCGGCGCGTTCGGACTCGTCCCATATCACCTTGTAAAACGCCGTTCCGGTAAGTTCCGCCCAATAGTTAGCGTCGCCGAACAGTTTGACGAAACCGTTATCCTGTTGGGTAGCCTCTATTATTTTCGTAGAGAGTCTTGCCGTATTCACGTCGGCGTCGTCGTTGCTCGAAGGGCGCACGGTAACGGCGCAGTTCACTCGCGCGAATTTTGCAAGCCGCGTTTCGATGAGCGGCGCTATATGGTTATAGACCTCGCGCTCCTGCCAGAAATAACGCTTGTCCGTTTCGGTAAGCTCCCCTCTGGAATCGAGTACGGAATATTGATTGCCGAGCATGAAGTTCACGTTAAGGAGCCATTGAGCTTCTATGCGCTTACGGGCTTCTCTGCGCGCGTCGAAATCGGCTCGCACTTCACGGGCTAAATCTTCCTTTTTTCTCTGCATACATCCTCCTTATTGGAATTTCTTGTTTTTCAGTCTGCTTGCGCGAAGCAGTTTCTCTTTATATTGCGCGTTACGCGGTTTAGGCTCGGCGCGCGGTTTGTTGACGGGGCGCGACATAATGTAATAGCGGAGTTCGTCCAAAGCGTGATCGTCCCTTTTCACGGGTACGTCGCCGTCACCCCACCAATATCCTTTGAGTTCACGGATAAGGTTGACGCAGTTTTTGAAAATATAAATACGCGGCGGCCTTGCGCCGAGGTATTCTTTTACCCGCGTAATCCCCGCGAACAACTGCTTGTTGACCGAAGTGTTTACCGCGATACCCTTCTCGTAAAAAAGCTCGCTTACCGATTTGACGGAAGCGAGCGTGCGCTGATTCGCGGCGGGATCGATGAGAGCGGCGAGTCTACCGTCTCTGTCCCGAGTCCACCCCAGCGAATCGGCAACAGAGAGTATCCTCTCCGCGTGGTAGCTTACGTCCTTGCCGCGCTCGTAATGCTCCGCCACAACGTAGATCACGCCGTCGTAATCCTGACAATAGAAATGACAGGACAACGGATTGTTGAGCCCGGGGTCTATGCTTACCCCGCTCTGCCATTCCGCCGGAAACTCAAAAGGTTCTATTACATGCACCGATTGGTCGAATTCGGGATACACAAGTCCTTCGTTTGCGCGGAATCTCCCGTACTTCCTCGATTCGAGGCTGTCCGACGACATACTTTCGCTGAGTCTTGCGATCTCGTCTTTATCGAGGAACGGATTGTCCGCCCATTCCATACTTTCCCACCATACCTCGGGGTCGTCGCGTGCGTTGAGATATATCTCGTCGTACACCCACGTCAAACCTTTGAGCGGAGTCATCGTGCCGAAAATCTCGCCCACTCTGTCAAGGACGCGCATACGACATTCCTCGTATATGTCTTTCGGCGGTTCCTCGTCGAACCATACGAAATCCAAAGAAGCCCCCTGGAATTTCTCTCTTCCCTGCGAAGCCGTTTTGAAAGATATGGACGACACTCCGCCGAATACGTTGCGCACGTAGATCGTGTCGATTATCCCGCCGCACGGAAAGTCCCTGCTCCCCGATTGCATCGTCACGCGCTCTATCCAGTCGGGATCTATGTATCCGAGTATCTTCGCCTGCGCCACGTCGCGTTGCACTTCCTGCGACACCGACACAACCCAACCGCTTACGGAGTCTTTGTTCGGTCTGTAAGGATGATTGCCGCGAGCAAGCCATATCGCTTCCACCGCGCCGCATTCCGTCTTACCGCTGCGGTTACCGCCGAATACCCAGCGGTTGCGTTTAAGGCTTCTGTGGAACGCGAGCTGCTTCTCGTGCACCTTTTCGCCGCGGTTATACCGCTCCAGCTTCTTGCCGCGCTCGCGCGCCTTCTGCTCGCGCTCTATGCGCAATATACGCTCAAGGAGCTCCCTGTCGCCGCTTTTCAGCATAATATCTGTCCGCCCCCTCTCTCAATGCGTCCTCGGCGTGTTTCTCTTGCGCGCGCAAGGCGCGCGCTTCCGCTTCGCAGTTGGCGCGCTCCATTTCCTCGACGATGGCTTTAAGCCTTTCGCGCCGCGTTCTGCGTGCGTGCTCCACCATACGGGCGTCGATCCTGTCGTAAGGAAACACTATCAGCAACTCGCCCTCTTTCCCGCGAAGTTCGAACCGCGCACTGCGCGGTTCGTAATGCAACGAATATGCGGGGTCGATCTCTTTGAGCCGCAAAGCTATATCGTGGACGTCACCTTCTATCAACATAATTCGTACCTTTTTTTCAAAGTTTTTGTTTTAGCGACCGCGCTTACGGTCTATAATCCCTCTATGAAATATTTTGTCGCGGCTGTCGCAATAGCCATTTTAGCGATATCAACGCCTTTTCCGGTCGTAGCCGAAGCCGCGGGTACGCCCCACGTCGTCGTTGACGGCGACGTCTGGCTCTCGGACGCGGACGGCGTAAGACTCTTCATGTTGCCGGACACCTACTACGCGAGAATAAACAATCTGGACGAAAATTATTATTACGTAACTTTCAACGGCGTTTCCGGCAAGGTAAATAAAAACGAAGTTTCCACCGTGGGCTACCACACGCAGGCCACGGGCACTCTGCGCGACCTTACGATCGCCGAAGAATACTCGGAATTCACTGCTATCAATCTGAAAAGTTCCCCCGATATAGGAGCCTCCAATTCCGCGGAAGTTCCGGTCACGGCGACGCTCACTTTCATAGGCAAATATCCTACCTCGTCCGGTATGTGGTACTACGTGAAATACGAACAATTCTACGGCTATATACGCGCCGAACGCACTAGCATGCCTGAGTTGGAGCTCCCCGCTTTCGTGCCCGAATCGGAACCCGAAGACACGACCGCTTCGACGCCGCCCTCCGACGAAGACGACGGCGGCGTACTCACGGCTCTTGAGAGCCGCGAGTTACAGATCATAATAATAGTCGGACTCGCCGTTCCCGCCGTAGCCATAGTCATACTTCTTTTCCGTCCCAAAGCGGGAAAACGCGACAAATATTACGAGGACTGATCGGAAGCCGCCAATTCTTTGAGCAAACGCTCCTTTTCCCTTTCGAGCTCCGCGTCCGACATTCGGGCGAATTCTCCTTCGGGATTGACGAGCTCCATGTACGCCCGCGCCGCGGCGACGTCAGGAGGATAATGCTTGTTCTGCGTTTTCTCTTTCACGGGTCGGCGGTTCCCGTCCTCGTCTATCACGTACTCGGTAAGTTTTTCCTCCACCGTATAACCTTCCGCTTTACGATAAACGCTTTCGAGCAGCTTATCTCTGTCCGATACGCCGTTACTCATTGCCGCTTCCCCCGCTTTTGAAATTTCGCGACAGCGCGTAAGCTTCCGCGACTTTTTCCGCACAGTCTATAAACAACGGTTCGTCGTCGAATACTTCGATAACCTTCTGCTCGGTGAACCCGAGAATTTCGATATAGGCGCGCAACTTGTTGAGCGCGGTATTTTTGCGCGAGCGCAGAAGCGATCGCGTCACTCCCAACCTTTCCGAAAGCTTATCTTTATTCACGCCTTTGAAATACACGCCCTCCACTACCTCGCGCTGTTCTTTCGAAAGAAAGCCCAACGCGGAAGTCACGGCGTTACGTAAAGCGACGAGGTTTTCGAGAACGTCTCCGGCACGGAATATCCTTGCATAGATCACGTTAGCCGCAATTTCGCGCGAATTACACTCGAAACTGTACAAATATTTAAGTTTTTTCTTATAGCAGCTAATAAGATTCGGTAAAGCGGGATATGCGTACAGCAACGTTGCCGCCAACTTCGAAGATATCATAATTCCTCCCGAGTTAAGTCTAAATGCGAACATTTGTTCGTGTGTTCACAGTATAGCATTGCCTTTCCGAGAAGTCAATAAAGCGGGCAAATAAAATTTTTCGTCGCCTCAAACGTCCGTTAAACGGGACAAATAAGTCGGTAAACCGTATAAACGGCTTACCGGGATATATTTATGCGCGGAAAATATTCGGAAAATAAAATACGGGCGCGCGATGCGCGCCCGTGAGCGTCCGATTAAGTTTCGGGTTAAGTTCTGATAAAAGGCGAAACGATGCGTTCGTCGATATAATATTTACGTTTGGTTTCGTTAAAATACGCTACGAGATTTATGCAGTTATAGCCTACGAAAGCCGCCGGCATGATCATGATCGGGACCACTCCGACGGTGAATAACGCCGTAGAAGCCACGACGCCGAATACAAACACGAGCATGGCGAGGAAGGACGGGTAGACCTCTTTGACCGCAGAGAGACGAAAGTCTCCGAAAAACGCTCTGCAGGAATCGGCAAATTTCATATTTTCGCATATCGTGAGCGGTATCCATCTGCCGAAAACGCTCATACGCAAAGCGTACAACGCTATCGCCACAATAATCGTGATGACCAATCCTATTATCTCGAAAGCGTTGAAAAGCCACGAAGCAAGGAAGTAGCTTCCCACGAAAATAACTATGTCTATCGGAACGGTAATTACAGTATAGGTAAGAGCGAAAAGCGCGCCTTTACCCGCCATCGCGATCATAGCGTTGACGAATCCGGAATTGAAATTCGACGACATTTTATTATAGAGAACGTATGCCGCAGGTACCAGCGCGAAACTTACGCCCAATCGCAACAACACGAAGATCACGATATAAAGGGCGACGGCGCGAGCGATTTCCGCAGAATTTCGACTGAAGAAGGTTTTAAGTCCCTCCGTAAGCGCTTCGCCCGCTTCGCGGTTTCCTGTATAAAAATTGTTGAAATCCTCTCTTATTTCGTCGGCGAGATCGATATCCGCGTCGAGCGCTTCGAGGATCGGATCGGTAACTGAAACGATGACGGCTACGCCGATAAGTATCAACACCGTCGAATAGAGAAACACTTTGGCGATGAGTCCTATATTGGAAATTGTCAGGGAAAGAGCGTGTCTGGTATTCATCAGTTTCTCCTTTTGGGTTTGTAATAGAAATATTCTCTCGGATAATCCTCGCGTTTTAGTTCGAGGATCTCGTAATACGACACGAAAGTAAGCGTGACGATGTAAGTAAACACGAGCGTATAAGTCACGGTTTCGACTACTATCGAAGCGATAGCGTTGCGCGCGGCGCCGACGGCGACGCCGATACCCACGCAAACAGCGACGGGTATCGTAACCGCGAAGAACATTTTAACCTGAAGTTTACCGGTGATCTTACCTGCGGAAGCGGTAAATGCGTGGAAAGAACGCAGACCGTTGTATACCATGAACGGGAGATAGATCACCCCTATAGTCACCATGAAGCACAGCAACAGGAACGCCAGCACGCCGGCTACGCTGCTGAAAAGAGCGGCGACGGTCGCGTCCTCGAACGTCTGGAACATTACGAAAAGCGCCGTCATTATCGCTTTGATTATAAGAGTTATCGCGCCGTACATAAAGGTTGCCGCCATTACGGGGAAGAAGTTTTCGTTGAATTCGCGGAAGATGCCGCTCAGTTTGAAAACTCCTACGCGCATACTGCGCGCGACGACCGTAGACACGACCGAGAAGAAGAACATGATGAATATCACCGCGACGCAAAGCCCGCCCAACGTGACGTGCCAGTTGAGGTTGCCGTTAAGGCACCAGGCATGCCAGAAATCGGTATCACCTACCGTGAAATCGCTGAGCCATTTGAACACCGCCGCATTAGGCGCTGCGAAAGCGGCTACGAAGCCTACCGGCAGGAACAGGAGAAATATAGTCAAAAATCGCTTCCCCTTTTCCAACACGAAAAGATATTCCATCGTTTTCTTGAAATATTTCATTTATTTCCTCTTTTTCTTCTTACTTTTATTGGAAGGTATACGTTTGTTGTCCGAAGTTTCGTCTTTCGGAGTTTCGGTCTTTTCCTCGGAAGCATCCGCAACAGCCTTATCCGCATTCTTTTTGCGCGGAAGCTTGCCGAGCGCGAAAAGAATCCCTATCACCGCGCCCGCGATAACGGCTAAGCCGCCGAGCACTCCGAGCGTTATCCACAGCGGCATCAGCTTATCCCCGTCCCCTTCCGGGTCGGACTCGGCGGTCACGAAATAGTAATCGGCGTTGTTATACGAAGTTTCGAAGCGCACCCAGGAAGCGCCGTACACGAATTTCCCCGTATCGTATTCTCCGTTCGCACCTGTGACGAGAGCTATTTCC
>JADINF010000157.1 GCA_017694145.1 Candidatus Stercoripulliclostridium pullicola | reverse complement strand
GTATTTCACTTCCGATTTTCCTCTCGACGTGGGCGAAATATATAAAGTGAAAATTACCAAAACGGGTTTCAACTTATTCGGTGAAACCGTTGCGGAGGCGGAAAATGGATAAATTCTGGCGCATGTGTTGTACGGCGAGCGAGGTGGAAGACCGCCTCCAGAACAATCATCCGTATCTGACCGAATACGAGATAGCCGGCAAAGGTTGCGACCTGGCGGTCACGTTCGAAGGCATAAGCGCGGACGAATGCGATATGCTGTACGATACGTTCAGCGACGTGATATACGGCGACGACGAGCGCAACCTCGCGGCAACGCTCGTGAGCGAGCTTGCCGAACGCGGCTTGAAGCTTGCCACGGCGGAATCGCTTACCGGAGGCATGGTGGCTTCCTCTATAGTGGACGTAGCGGGCTGCTCGGAAGTCTTTTACGGAGGGGTGGTGGCTTACAGCGAACACGCCAAAATGGACAAGCTCGGCGTATGCGAGGACACGCTTCTGTATTGTACCGCAGTAAGCGGCGACACCGCGGTGGAGATGGCGACGGGGCTTCTGGACGAAAACGTCGATATCGGGATATCCACAACCGGCATTGCGGGACCCGGAGGCGGCACTTTGGATAAACCGGTGGGGCTCGTATACATCGCGGTCACCGACGCGGAGCACACCAACGTATACGAACACCGTTTCTCGGGTTCTAGACAGGAGATAAGGCGGCAAGCCAAGGATTGCGCGCTGTTTTACGCGCTCAAGCATTTGCAGCTGTATTATTGATAAACACTTAAATAAATCGTAGGAAGGAGTAAGCAATGGACGACAAGAAGAGAAAATCTCTGGAAGAAGTGCTCGCGCATATCGAAAAGAATTTCGGCAAAGGCTCGATAATGAATATGGACGGCACCAACAAAGTCAAAGTGGACGTGATACCTACCGGTTGTCTCGCTCTCGATCAGGCGCTCGGCATAGGCGGACTGCCGCGCGGAAGGATAATAGAGATATACGGACCGGAGTCTTCGGGTAAGACGACGCTCGCGTTACACGCGGCGGCGGAAGCTCAGAAGCTCGGCGGTATCGTGGCGTTTATCGACGCGGAACACGCTTTGGATCCCGTGTACGCGGGTAATCTCGGAGTGGACCTTGCGCAGTTATACGTCTCACAGCCCGACGACGGCGAGCAGGCGCTCGCGATAGCGGAGGAGCTCGCGAGGAGCGGTAGCATCGATCTTATCGTTGTGGACTCCGTGGCGGCGCTCACGCCGAAAGCGGAAATAGACGGCGAAATGGGCGATTCCGTAGTGGGCATGCAGGCGAGGTTGATGTCGCAGGCGATGCGCAAGCTCAATCCCGCGATAGCCAAGACCAATACCTGCATAATATTCATCAACCAGCTCCGCGAGAAGATAGGGGTGATGTTCGGTAATCCCGAGACGACCACAGGCGGAAAGGCGCTCAAATTCTACGCGAGCATCCGTATGGACGTGCGCAAAGTGGACACGGTGAAAGACGGCAGTAACGTCATAGGCAACCGCACCAAGGTAAAAATCGTCAAGAACAAGCTCGCGCCTCCTTTCAGAATAGCGGAATTCGACATAATATTCGGCGAAGGCATATCTTCTTACGGCGTGATCCTCGATATGGCGGTAAATGCCGGAATGATCGTAAAATCGGGCTCCTGGTTCAGCTACGAAGGCGAGAAGATAGGGCAGGGCAGAGAGAAAGCGATAGATTATCTTCGCCAAAATCCCGACGTCGCCGGTATCCTGGAGAGCCGTTTAAGGGAAACCTTTTGAGCATAGCGTTCCGTTAAAGAACGCTTATACGGGTAATTAAAATATTGACAATTACTCAAACTTATTATATAATAACGTTTGGTGAATATTCGGTAGCGAACGACCGCATATATACACGCGAAATTTCAAAATTAAATAGGAGGTTAAAATGTTAGGCAGTCATTTAATGCTTTCTGCCATCGACACTTGGGTAGTCGTCGTTATAACGCTCTTCCCCGCGTTGATAGCGGGCGCCGCGGCAGGGTTTTTCGTATACAGAGCGGTATTGAAGAAGAAGCAGACCGACGCTGAAACCGAGTTTGCAAGAGTCATAGAGGAGGCGAAGCTGGAAGCTAAGACCTTAAGGAAAGACGCATTGCTCGAGGCAAAAGAGGAGCAGATCAGACTGCGCAACGAGTTCGAGAAAGAATCGAAAGACAGACGATCCGAAATGCAGAGACAGGAATCCCGCCTTAACCAGAAGGAGGATTCCATCAACAAGAAAGAGGACGCGCTCGACAAGAAACTGGAGAACGTGGAGCGCATCCGCAAAGAGCTGGAGAGTAAGGAACTCAAACTCAAAGAGATCGAGGAAGAAATGCAGAATCACAGCGAAAGGATGCTGCAGGAACTCGAGAAAGTGAGCGAGATGACCCGCGAGGAAGCGAAAGACCTCATAATCCGTCAGATGGAGGACGAAGCGAAGCGCGACGCCGTACAGATAGTCAAGGCGATAGAGAAAGAAGCCAAGGACGAAGGCGAGCGCAAGGCGAAGAACATCATCGCGCTCGCTATCCAGCGTTGCGCCGTGGACCAGGCGTCGGAAGCGACGATATCGACGGTCGAACTTCCCAACGAGGACATGAAGGGAAGGATCATCGGCAGAGTGGGCAGGAATATCAAAGCCCTGGAGAGCGCGACGGGCGTGGATATCATCATCGACGATACTCCCGACGTGGTGACGCTGACGGCGTTCGACCCCGTACGCAGGGAGATAGCGCGGCTTACTCTACAGAAACTGATAGCCGACGGAAGGATACATCCGGGAAGGATAGAGGAAGTGGCGGACCGCGTAAGACGGGATATGGACGCAACCATCAAGGAAGCCGGCGAAAGCGCGGTATTCGACGCGGGCGTTTACGGGATACATCCGGAGCTCGTCAAGCTGCTCGGCAGGATGAAATTCCGTACTAGTTACGGACAGAACGTACTCAAGCATTCGCTCGAGGTGAGCTATATCGCGGGGTTGCTCGCGGCTGAGCTCGGCGCCGACGAGAAGCTGTGTAAACGTGCGGGTCTGTTGCACGATCTCGGTAAATCCATCGATCACGAATACGAAGGCACTCACGTACAGATAGGCGTGGAGCTCGCGCGTAAATACAAGGAGTCCGAAAGAGTCGTTCATTGTATAGCCGCGCACCACGGCGACGTAGAGGCGCAATCGGTCGAAGCGGTGCTCGTACAGGCGGCGGACGCCATAAGCGGCGCGCGTCCCGGAGCAAGAAGGGAGTCGCTCGAATTCTACGTCAAGCGACTGGAAAAATTGGAAAGTCTGGCAAACTCGTTCGCAGGAGTGGAGCAATCGTTCGCCATACAGGCGGGCAGAGAGATAAGAGTTATCGTAAAGCCCGAACAGGTAGACGACGCACAGACAGAATTTTTGGCAAAAGACATTGCCAAGAAGCTGGAAAACGAATTGGAATACCCCGGACAGATCAAAGTCAACGTCATTCGCGAAGTCCGCAAAGTGGAGTATGCGAAGTAAAAGGGGAAACAAAATTGCAACATTTCTTAACCGCCCCGCGGATCAACGCGGGGCGGTTTTTCTATGTTCCGAAAAGACTTTTTCGTTTACTAATTATTTACACCGGGTAACTAGTCTCAAACCTATACGTTTTAATTTGCGCGGTAGTATAACTTACGCGAAGAAATCAATAAGCCGATCGAAGGAGTCTTATTAAAAGAATCGTTAGGGATTATGAGAACGATAAACGTAACCAACAAAAAAATATTCATGATGTCTTTGCCGATATTTCTGGAGCTGTTTCTGCAACTGCTCGTCGGTAATATCGACCAGATAATGTTGTCGGGATTTTCCTCGTCCGTTGCGGCTATCGGCAACGCCAACACGATAATAAATCTTGTCATAGTTATACTTACTCTGAGCGCCGCGGGCGGCATGGTAGCCATTACGAGATATATCGGCGCGAACGACGAACGCAAAGTTAAGGATGCCATAATAGTGACTTTCGGGCTCGTTATCGCATTCGGATTGATTTTCACGCTCGTACTGGTATTCGCGGCGGAGCCCCTTCTCAGAGTGCTCAACGCGCCGGAAGAGATCATCGCGGAAGCCTCCGCTTATACCGTTATAGTGGGCGCGGGGCTCGTGATACAGGCGGTGCAGATAGCGGCTGTCGCGGTCTTACGCAGTCACTCGAAAGTCAAGGAAATTCTTATCTGCGCGGTCATAATGAACCTTTGCAATATCCTCGGCAACTGGCTGCTCATCAACGGTATCTGGATATTCCCGAGGCTCGGCATAGTCGGCGCCGCGATATCCACCGATATAGGCAAGGCGATAGGGCTTATGGTGACTCTCGCGTATCTGAGCAAGAAAGTGCCGGTAAAAATAAAATTCTCCGACCTGAAGCACTTCCCGAAGGAATCTTTCAAAGAAATAGTCAAGATCGCGCTTCCCACGGGCGGCGAAAGCACTTCCTACAATATTTCGCAGATCGTCATATTGAGCTTCGTCAATCTTTTCGGCACCGCCGTCATAACCGCAAAAGTTTATTGCAGTATGCTGGCGAACGTAGCATACCTCTATTCCACCGCGATAGCGCAGTCCACGCAGATCAATATAGGATATATGGTAGGCGCGGGCGACTACGACGGAGTGAGTTCGCGCGTCAACCGCACCACGCTCATTTGTATAGCCATTTCCGTTTCGCTATCGGTGATACTGTGGGCGACGAGCGATTTCGTCGTGGGGCTTCTCAATACCGACCCCGAAGTGCTCGCTCTTTGTAAACAGATAATGTTCATAGAGATATTCCTCGAGATAGGGCGTTCGGTCAATATAGTCATGACCCGTTGCCTTGCCACGGTCAACGACATTTATATCCCCGTAGGCATCACCATGGTAATGGAATGGACGGTAGCCGTATTCCTCGGATATATTTTCGCCGTAGAAGCGGGGTACGGACTTGTAGGTCTTTGGATAGCAATGGCCGCCGACGAGATATTGAGGGGCATATTCTTCGAGATAAGGTTCGCCCGCCGCAGATGGATAGTAGGACATACCCAAAATAAAAAGTTGCTTCCTCACCCGTTGCATATACGCTTTGCGGATGTTATAATTTCCCTGACGAAATAGGAGATTATAATGAAAAAGCAACTTATTACTTTCGATCTCAAGAAAATCAATATTACGGCAATAGTCATGTTTGCGGTGCCTTACGCGATAGCGGAGACACTGCGTTTCACGGTATTCACGGAAAGGTTGTGGCACGTCGTATGGTGGGACATAATCTTACTTATAGCGGGATACGTTTTCCTACTCGCCGCCCACGAAGGGTTGCACGCGCTCGCCATGATTATGTGCGGAGCCAAACCGTCATCAATCCGCTTCGGCGTTATTCCGAAACAATTTATGCTGTATTGCACCACGGATACGCCGCTCAGTGCGCGTAAGTACGCCTTCGTTCTTGTCCTTCCCGGCATAGTGACCGGACTCATACCGCTTGCGCTTGCGACGGTATTCCTTAATTTCCCGTACGTCATACTTTTTGCGGCACTCTTTTCGGGCGCGGGCGGCGACGCGGTGATGTTTATGTCGGTATGTCGCCTGAAGCCCTCGGCGCTCGTTATTGACCACCCGGAAGCTCCGGCTTATTATGTGCTTTATCCGGAGAACGAGCTCCCGGACGACTTCGTTGAGGTTACCGAAGAACAGGAACGCGAACTCAGAGAAAGAATGAAAGGTAAAAAAAGCTGAGCCTTCCGTATACGCAAAACGCGCCGCGGAATTAGCCGCGGCGCGCTTTTTGCGCGCGATATTTAACTTAATATGTATTATTTGCAGTCGTATTCGTCGCGCTTCACGCCGCAACCGCAGCTGTTGCCGCAACCGCAGCAGCAGAGCAGAAGGATGATGATGATTATCTCGCAGCATCCGCATCCGCCGCCGTTGCCGCAGCACCCGCAGAGCAGAAGTATGATGATAATCCAGCTGACGCAATCGCAGCCGCAGCCGCAACTGCCTCCGAAATTAAACCCGTTCATAGTGATTACCTCCTTCAAGATTATAAGGTTTACGTCTCGGCGTATCGCCTTACACTACAAGTTATGAATGGCGTATTATTTATGTTACTTAGCTTGCTTGCCAAATACCGTTTTATGTGATATTATCGGCGTATGAAAAAATCAGACGTCATAAAAAATCCTTTCGTGAGACAGATACCCAATATTCTCTCCGCTATGCGTATTGCCATAGCGATAGCCATTATGTTTATCCCGCCGTACGAAACGGCGTTCTACGTTATTTACGCTTTCTGCGGAGTGAGCGACCTTTTCGACGGCGTCATTGCCCGCGCTCTCCATATCGAAAGCCGTCTGGGCGGCACTCTCGATACGATAGGCGACACGCTCCTTACCTGGACGGCGTGCCACGTGGTGTTCAGCAATATGGATCCGCTTTATCCCGGGCTTCTCGCGGCGATACTTGCGGTATTCGCGGTGCGTATAATAGGCGCGGTGATTACGCTTTGCCGTTTCAAGAAGTTCGCCATGCTCCATACCTGTCTCTTATACACATCTGACGCTGCCGACGA
>JADINF010000156.1 GCA_017694145.1 Candidatus Stercoripulliclostridium pullicola | reverse complement strand
CCGTAAAAAATGTAGCTTATGTAAGTTACGTTCTCCTCGAGCGGTATGAGTATCGCGCACAGCAGCATCGCGAGTGCCGCAAGTCAGAAAAAGACTTCAGCCGCTATCAGCTCGTAACGGTGCCCTTTCCCTTTACGACACAGTTTTTCAACGTGCAAACTGCGAATCCTCCTATGCTTATTATTCTACACGTTACTCAGTTTTTACGGTCTCGCCGAGCGAGCGCGACTAAACGTTTTTCCCTTTCCTTCGTGCGCGCGGCTTTGGGTTTTTCACGGGCTTCGCGTTTACCGTAAGCTCGTAGCTCACGTCTATAAGCGCTTTGACCTGATCTGCCGGCACGGTGCCGTCAAGCACCACGGTTATCCATTTTTCCTTGTTCATGTGGTAGGCGGGAAGTATACCCTTCCCGTCGCGTATCATCAACGCGAGCTCCGGCTCGCACTTCAGATTGAGCGCGTCCGCGGTGCCTTCGCCCGCCGTTTTCAGCCGCGATCTTTCCACCCCGAACATAATGAGCGCAAACCACTTGCGGTTCTCCTTATGACGGAATACGGTGCTGTCGTCGTCAATCCACGGCAGATCCCCTTCCACCCCGTAAGTATCGTAAATGTGCTTTTTTACTTCCTCTGCGTTCATATCTTCTCCCGTTAATAGACCGAGGCGACCAAGCTAAACGCTATTTGCGCTTCTTCTCCTCTCTGCGCTTATCGTTTATCACGGTGAGCGCCGCTTCGTCTATCACGCTTATGCCTTCGCTCTTCGCTATCTCCACCATCTGCGTCAAAGCCGCTTTCAGGAATACGCGCGGTATCTTGGTAAGTTTGGCGCAGGCTTCGTCGGTGAATTTCACCGCGGGATCGATCCTCGAAGCCGCGTATATCACCGACTGCACGTCCCCCTCTTTCGCCTGTATCTTCTCGGGTATCGGGCGGCGGAATTTCGTGTACCAGAAATTGGTGCTGTCGCGGTAACCGTAGTCCACGGGTACCGCAGGGAACGCACCCGCCTTAACGCCGTTCACTATCGCGTTGCGGTATTTCTCCTTCATAAGGATCTTGTCGATCTTCAATATGAAATGCGCGCCGAATTTACTTGTGATACCGTTGAAACTACGGTACGGCGGATCGTATCCTTCGAGATTGCCCGCCTTGTCCTCATAAGCTTGCTCGAGCGAATCGTCCCACGTACATTCGAACACCTGGAAGGATTCTTCCACTATCTCGGGACGCCTGCCCTCCGCTTCGCCTTTACGGAGAGTGAAGAGGCAGTTTTTCATTTTCTGTTCGGTCGTTTCCCCGGGGAAACCGAGTCGCACCGCTTCGCGGAAATACTTGCGTTTATCGGGTATGAAGTTCAAGGAAACGGTCTTGTTCCTCAGAATATTCTGCGCGGTATTGGAGCTGTTGCGACATTCGAGAAGCATCGCGTAATAATCTTTGCCCGCGATATAGTAAGGAAAGCACAGCGAATACGAGCCGAGATTTGTCATACCGTTCTCGGAAATCGTACCCACGAGTATCGTAGGCATCGGGAAAAACGCCGAAGTCTGATAAAAATTGTCCACTATACGCAGATCTTTTAATTCGTCCATTGAAAAAAACCTCCCGTAAACGTCTATTCGGAAACGCGCGAAAATATTCGCTCGCGCGTGCATTGCGCGCTCCACGTTTATACTCTAAAACCGACGGGAGAAAATGTCAAGAGCGTTATGGCGCGTTACTCGGAAAACAACCTTCGGACGATACTCTCCGCGGCGTCACGGGGCGAAGCGTCGTTACTCACCGAAAGATCCGCGAATTCTCTGTAAACGGGCATGCGTTTATCGTATAACGCTTCGATACCTTCGCGCCTGCTTACGGGTCTGCCGTCCGCAACGAGCGCGGCGTTGTCGCGCTCTATGAGCACCGCTATGCCGTTGCGCTTGAGTCTTACGCGGTTCGCTTCGCTCATCACCGCGCCGCCTCCGGTAGCGATGACCGCGCCGTTGAGCGCGGAAAGAGAAGCTATCGCTTCAGCCTCTTTCTTACGGAAATATCCCTCGCCGAAACGCTCGAACATATCCGGTATGCTCATGCCCGCCGCCTTCTCTATCATCTCGTCCGCATCGTAAAATTCCCTGCCGAGAACTTTCGCAAGAAGCTTGCCTATAGTGCTTTTCCCCGACGAGGGCATACCGCACAGAACTATGTTCGATTTTTTGAGCTCTATCTGCTTTGTGAGATTTTCGGTTACCGGTATATCTGTTTCGGTATCCTTGTAAAGGTTATATGCCAATCTTCCCTGTTCTACCAGCATAGGCAGTCCGCCGCTCGCGGCGATACCTTCAGCCATTGCCGACGACACGAGCGCCGTCCTTAACGGATTGTATATCGCGTCGAAAACTCCTTCGAGCGCCGGAAATTTCGACACGTCTATCGGAGTAGCTTCCGCGGCGGGGAACATCCCCACGGGAGTCGTATTCACGATGACTTCTATATCCTTACGTTCGTATACGTTTACGTAATCGACGGGACCTCGGCGCGAAACCTTCACTATCTCGCGCGCTCCGCCCGTACGGAGAAGATACTCCGCGGTCATCGCGGTGCCGCCGCTTCCGAGTACTGCCGCGACCTTACCTTTCACCTCTATGCCCGCCGCCGCCAAAGCGTAACGCATGCCGCCGATGTCGGTATTGTAGCCGTAAAGCTTCCCGTTACGGTTCACCACCGTATTGACCGCTCCTATCTTACGCGCTTCCTCGGATATTTCGTCCAGCATTTCCATGACCGCTTTCTTGTACGGGATAGTCACGTTGAAACCGGAATATTCGCGTTTCGATACGAATTTGCTCAATTCGCTCTCGCTTGTAAATTCTTTTACTCGATAATCGAGCCCCAGCGGAACGTAAATGTCGGGCGACCAGGTATGCTTAAGGCTTTTGCCCACGACGTAATAGATGCCGAGCAATCCGCGCTGATACTCCTTGCTCGAACGGAAAATTTCCCGATAAAGATCCTCCGCATAGCCTTTGAGTCCCTCGTCGAAACGCGGGAGCAGTCTTGCGAGAATGGCTTTCTCTCTGTCGCCGTGTGAAGTGGGCGAGCCGCACGATTTTTTCCAAAGCCCTATTTCCCTCACGACCGCGAGCCGCTCCTTGAAAAGAGCCGCCATCTTGTCGTCTATCGCGTCGAGCTTATCCCTGAAATCTTTGATGTCCATATCCCTTCCTCACTTACCTTCGCTAAGCATTTTATCGAGCACCGCCAGCGCGACCGCGCTCTCCACCGCCGCAACGGCGCGCGGAACTATGCAGGCGTCGTGACGCCCTTTTATTCTCAGGATCACGTTTTCGCCCGTCAGAACGTTTACGCTACGCTGTTCTTTCGCTATCGACGGCGTGGGTCTCATAGCTACGCGCAACGTGAGCGGCATTCCGTTGGTGATACCGCCGTTGATACCGCCGCTTCTGTTGGTGAGCGTGACGACCTTACCGTCCTCGTACGCGAAAGGATCGTTTGCTTCGCTTCCGCGCATACGCGAAAGAGAAAAACCGTCCCCGAATTCCACTCCTTTCACCGCGGGCACGCCGTAAACGCTCGCGGCTATCGCGGACTCCATACCGTCGGTCATATAGTCGCCTATCCCGGCGGGCAGACCGTAGACAACGCATTCTATAGTGCCCCCCACGCTGTCGCCCGTAGATGCGGCGCCGATTATCTCTCCGAGCATTTCCTCACGCTTGTCGAGCGCGGGTAACGGAAAGCGTTGCGCTTCGAGCACTTCTTCCCGCGCGGGAACGCCGTCCTTATAGCTTCTGCCTTCCGCGTTGCCTATCGAAGAGACGTAAGCGCAGACGTACACGCCTTTATTTTTCAGGATACTTTCCGCGATACCGCCCGCTATACAAAGAGGAGCGGTAAGCCTTCCCGAAAATCTGCCCCCTCCGGGCGCCACCTCGCAAGTGCCGTCCTTTATCATCGCCGCGTAGTCGGCGTGAGAGGGACGCGGAACGTTCCTGAACTCGCCGTAATCGGAGCTTCTCGTATTCGTATTCGGTATTTCCGCGATAACGTCGCCGCCGTCGGTAACGCCGTCCTTCACTCCCGCGAGGAATACGTATTCGTCCTTCTCGATACGCGAAGTGGACCACGGCGCGTTGACCGCGCGCCTCCTTACAAGGAGCGCGTCTATCGCCGCGCGATCTATTTCCGTACCCGCGGGCAGACCCGTAATTTTAACGCCCGTCGCACTAGCGTGAGACGCGCCGTATACCTCTACGGTCAAAACGTCACCTTTCATAAACTATCCCTCCGAGAGCGATGAGATCTTCGTAGAAACAGGGGTAAGATTTGGACACGCACTCCGCGCCGCGAATGAGCGTTTCCTTATCTCCCGAAGCCGCCGAAGCGGCTATCGCGGCGCTCATCGCTATCCTGTGATCGCCCGCGCCGTCCACTACGCCGCCGCCCGCGAGTTCTCCGCCGTAAATTTTAAGTCCGTTCTCCGCGTACTCCGAGCGTATGCCGAACTCCGCAAGCATATTTATGACGGAAGCTATCCTGTCCGACTCCTTGAAACGCAGTCTGTCCACTCCGCGTATGACGGAAACTCCTTTCGCGGCGGCGAGCGCGACCGACATCGCGGGCACGAGATCGGGACAGCCGTCTGCATTGAATTCGATTGCGCGCAGATCGGATTTTCGCGCAACGAGCGCGCCGTCGGTAAATTCTATATCCGCGCCCGCTTCCTTAAGCAGTCTCAATATCGCCGAATCGGGCTGAAGTGAGGGATATTTAAGTCCCGTTATCTCCGTTTCGCCCGCAAGAACGCCCGCGACCGCGATAAAAGCGGCGCTGCTCCAGTCCCCTTCAGCTTCCACTTCGCGCGGCGCGCCGTAAGAACTCAACGGACGGTAAATATTATTTTTGCTCTCGTAACGCACGCCGAAAGCCTTAAGCGTTTCCAGAGTGACCGCCACGTATCCTTCGGACGGGAGCGCTCCGTCTATCTCGAGCGAGGCGCCTTCCACAAGGGGCATCGCCATGAGCAGTCCGCTCACGTCCTGCGAGCTTTTGAGTTCTTTAAGCACGAAGCGCGTACCCCTTGCGAACCTTCCGCTCAACGTGAACGGGAGCCGCTCTCCGTCGGCGGCTACTCCGGCGGCGCGAAGGCAATCGAGAAGCGCTCTCACGGGGCGTGAGGGAAGTTTGCCCGCTCCCGTAAAAGTCGCTTCGACGCCCGCCGCGGGCAGCACCGACATCAAGAATCTCAACGTGGAGCCGGACTCCTTGCAGAACACGTCGGCACGCTTTACGGGCATATCGGATGGGAGCACTTTTATACCGCGCTCCGCGCGCTCGATCCTTGCTCCGCAAGACCTGAGGCACCCGACGGTCGCTTCTATGTCGTCGCCGATAAGGTTACCTTTTACCGTTACCGGGTTACCCGAAGCAAAACTTTCTATAAGAAGTCTGTGTCCGTAAGACTTGGAAGCGGGGATGTTTACCGCACCCTCCAGCTTATGCGGACGAACGGCTCTGACGCTCATTTCCTTTCTCTCCTCAATTTCTCCGCCGCCTCTTTCATCATGGTGCCTTCCTCAAGCGCGGCGTGCAGTTTCTCCCTATCGCCCGCGACGAGCGCGTCGCGGTACTCCGATAATTTTTGCTGTAAGACGTCGATACATTCGACGAGGTTGTCCTTATTCTCGGTGAACAGCTCCGTCCACATGTCGGGATTCAGCTTCGCCACCCTCGTCAGGTCCCTGAAGCTTCCCGCGGAAAAGCCGACGTAGGTTTCCGAAAGCGGATTGCGGATGTAAGCGGAGGATACGACGTGCGCAAGCTGCGACGTGTAAGCTATCATCCTGTCGTGCGTCGCGGCGCTCGCCGTAGTGATCCCCTCGCAACCCGTTTCGAGGAAAAACGCTCTTACTTTCTCCTCCGCTTCGAGATCGGTCTGCACCGGGGTAAGTATTATGTAAGCGTGCTCGAAAAGAGTAGCCGTGGAATGCGATATGCCGCTGTATTCCCTGCCCGCCATCGGGTGCACGCCAACGAAACCCAGGTCGGGATACATGTCCTTCAATTCGCTCATCGCCGCTACGACTTTGCGCTTGGTGCCGCAGGTGTCGATGATCAACGCGCCCTTTTTCATACGCGGTGCAATTTTGCGCATCGCTTCTATCGCGGCTTCGGGGCAGAGCGCGACGATCAATAAATCGAGATCGATCCGCTCGGCTTCGACGTCGAGTCTTTCGTGGCAGGCGTTCAGCATCTGCGCCTTGAGCATGGCGTCTTCCGACAGGTCGTAACCGTAAACCGTATGCGAAGTATTACGGATTATCTGCCTGCCGAGCGAGCCGCCTATCAATCCCAGTCCGACGATACCTATTTTCACTTGTCTCTCTCCTTATTGACGAGCGGAAGCATTACGTCGATGGCTTTGACCACGTCCGCGAACTGCTCGGGACGAAGCGACTGCGCGCCGTCGCAAAGCGCGTGCTGGGGGTCGTTGTGCACTTCTATCATGAGCCCGTCCGCGCCCACGCCCACCGAAGCGAGCGACAACGGTTTGACGAGTCTGGAAAGCCCCGACGCATGCGAAGGATCGACGATGATGGGAAGATGCGTTTTCTCCTTGAGAAGCGGTATCGCCGAAAGATCGAGCGTATTCCTCGTGTACGGCTCGAAAGTCCTTATGCCGCGTTCGCAGAGGATAATCTCGTTATTGCCTTCGGACATGATATATTCGGCGCTCATGAGCCATTCTTCTATGGTGTTGGCGAGCCCGCGCTTAAGAAGTACCGGCTTACGCAGTTTGCCCACCGCTTTCAGAAGATCGAAATTCTGCATATTGCGCGCGCCTATCTGTATGATGTCGACGTCCGCGAAGGCGTCGATATACTTTTCGCTCATTATCTCCGTCACGACGGGAAGTCCCGTTTCGCGGGATGCTTTCAACAATATTTCCAGTCCTTTGAGCCCCAGTCCCTGGAAGGCGTAAGGCGAGGTGCGCGGCTTGAAAGCTCCGCCGCGTAATACCGACGCGCCCGCCGCCTTGACGGCTTCGGCGATGCCTATCACCTGCTTTTCGGTCTCTATGGAGCACGGTCCCGCGATTATCTGGAAATGACTGCCGCCGAACTTTACCCCTTTTACGTCCACTATCGTGTCGTCCGGGTGGAATTTACGGTTCGCATTTTTATAAGGTTCCTGTATGCGCGTGACCGCTTCCACGATCTCCAGCGACCTCAGAAGATCTATATCCACTTTGCTCGTATCTCCCACAAGTCCGATAACGGTGGATTTTTCGCCTTCGCTCATGTGACATTCGAGCCCCAGATTCTTGATCCAGCGCGTCAGTCTTTCGATTTGTACGGGATTGCTGTTCCTTTTGATCGTGACTATCATATTTTACCTCTTTACGTCGTTACATTTATACTTTATCAAAAAAACCGCTTCTTGCGAGGCGGTTTCCGTATACTTCTATATGACCTTACCGTCCACGCAAAATCAAGCTACCTCGTAGCTAAAGTAAAAGTAATATGCGTAAACGGAAAGATTATGTTTTTTCATAGCTAAAGTATAACGCCGCCGATGAAGCTTTGTCAATTGTTTATATGAAAATTCGGCTTGAATTTCTTACCATCTGTTGTACATTTTTTCGGCAAAGGCATACATATCGCAGACCTCTATTATTTTGCCGTCGTCGAGCACGACTCGCCCCGACCATAAGCCGTGCACCTGATGACAGGTGAATTTCACCACGCCTAGATTAAAGGGATTGAAATTGTCGTAGAAAGGTACCATCGTAAGATCCAGCCTTCCGTCCTCGGAAATAAAATGCCACGGCTCCGTCCACCTGCCGTCGGGAGGAGTTTCGACGTCCACGGCGCCTATTTTATGCGCCTTGCCGTCGTAGAAAAGCATCGTTTCCGTGGCGTGTGACTCGTCGCCTATCCCCCAGGTGAGTTCGAAGCCGAAAAGCTTACCGTCTTTAAGCCGCGTGGAGCCGTTAGCCCAGTACCAGTAATTGCTGTAAGGCCATACTCCTCTGCCCCAGTCGAGCACGGTAAACGTGTCCCCGTCCGAAAACTCTTTGAGAATTTCTCCGCGGTATTTCACCGTCCCGCGGGTGGGCATACAGTTTATCTTGTTGGTATAGAAAAAGCGGTTGCGCTTCTTGAACGGAGTGGCTGTCGTTATCGATTCCGCCAAGGGATCGCGTAGGGCGGTAAGATCTATTTCCAGTTCTCCGTCCGAAAAATATATTTTCCGCGCCCTCTCCGTGACGTCGAAAAGAAGTTTCGTCCTCCCCTTAAC
>JADINF010000155.1 GCA_017694145.1 Candidatus Stercoripulliclostridium pullicola | reverse complement strand
TTAGCCCTGTCCACGAAAAACGCCACTTCGCTTGCCAGCCTGGATTCGTCTATCTCCACGCCGCCGAGCGCTTCCGAAACGCGGGCGGATAATTTCTCCGAATATTCTTTCGCCACTTCGGGCGCGCGTTTTTTGATCTCGTTAACCGCTTCGGCTATACCGTCGAGCTTCGAGCGGATATCGTCCGCGAGCCGCTCGCCCTCCGCTTTACGCATCGTAAGAAGGTTGGAAAGCGCCTCTTCCGCGGCTTCCGATATAAGCTTAAGCAACGTTTCTTCGTCGTCCTCGAGTTCCGTCTGCCTGACCATTTCGGGCACTTTGATGAGCGCGGAAGCGGTGAGGTCGTCGGTTATGCCGAGCGCCGAAAACCTTTCGCCGAGTTTTTTATAACCCGCCGCGAGCTCCTCGTTCAGATTGACGCCCTCGGAAACGCGGTTGTCCTCGTAATTAAGGTAGACGTCGGCGTGTCCTCGCTTCAGCGCGCCGCTTATCATTGCTCTTGCGGGAGTTTCCGCAAACTGGAAATTCCTGGGAAACTTGAACAGCAGATCGAGAAAACGGTGATTAACCGTCTTGATCTCGACGGTAATCTTGCGCAGATCCTTTTCCGCAACGCCTTTGCCATAGCCTGTCATACTGTAGATAGCGGAAGCCATATCAGTTCTCTCCTTTGAAGCGGTACAGTTCGTCCGCCTGAATTTCGGTATGTATTTCGCGCCCGTCGGAGTAAACGACGGTAAGCCCTTCGCCGTCGGTGACATGCCCTACCGCCGTAGCCTTTATTCCGGCTTCTCCGAGCGCTCTCACGACGGCTTCGCCGTCGCGGGCGACTATCAGCATACTGCCGCTCGATATAAGACGGTACGGGTCCACTCCGAGCTTTCCGCAGACTTTAAGAGTAAGCGCGCCGAAAGGCACTTTATCCGCATACAGCGTAACGCCCACGCCCGCTCCCGCGGCAAGCTCGCATACGGCGCCGAAAATGCCGCCCTCGGTAACGTCGTGCATGTTGCAGGGTATCCGAGCCGCGCGAAGCGCTCTACCTTCGGGAAGTATCCCGGTACTTTTGCGATAACGTTCGAGTTCGGTAAGTTCGCTTGAGCCGAGCGCGAGCTTATTCTTGAACATGTCGGCGAGAATGACCGTGCCTTCTATCGCGAGCGTTTTGGTAACGATAACCGCGTCGCCCGCTTCGGGCGCGTGAGGCAACCACCCCTCCGCCGCCTTGCCTATCGCCACGGCGTTGACTACGGGGCGCGTGACCGCGCTCGAAAACTCGGTATGCCCGCCCACTATCTCGGCGTTCCACGCTACCGCTTCGCGCTCCGCGTCCGTCATTATCTTTTTGACGTCGGAGGCGTCGCAGCTCTCCGGCAGTATCAACGTGATAAGGAAAGCAACCGGCTCGCCGCCCGCCGCTATTACGTCGTTGGCGCTCACTTCTATCGCTAAAGACCCGATATTGACGGCTTCCCCCGTAACGGGATCGGTGTGCACAAGCATATCCGCGCCCAAAGCCATGCGCGCGCAATCTCCGCCGAGAGAAGCCGATTTCAATACTTCCTCTCTGCGGTGCGATATTACGGACAATACGTTTTCTTCGAGTTCTTTTCCGGTAAGTTTTCCTGCGCGCATACGAGTATTATACCGCACGCGCGCAAGCTGTAAAGCATTTTTTGAAAATCAGTCGGAGTTATCCACAATTTCCGAGAATTTTTTTTCGTCGATTATTTCGATACCGAGTTTACGGGCTTTGTCGAGCTTGCTTCCCGCGTCGCTTCCCGCAACGACGAGATTTACGCTTTTAGACACGGTATCCGCTGTCTGCCCTCCGAGCGAACGCACTATCTTCTGCGCTTCGGAACGCTTGTAACGGGTGAGCGCTCCGGTAAACACTACGGTCCTGCCGCTGAAAACGCCTTCGCCCGCCTCCTCTTCCTCCTCGAATTCGATACCCGCTTCGAGCAATCCGTCGATGAGCGCGAGCTTATCGGGATCTCTGAAAAAGCTAGTCACGTTATTCGCCGTTATGTCGCCAAAATCGTCCAGAGCCGCAATTTCTTCGGTAATGGCGGCTTTGAGCGCGTCAAGCGTTTTGAAACGCGCTTCAAGCTGTTTAGCCGCCTTTTTACCGATAGTCGGTATCCCTAACGCGAAAATAAAGCGGGCAAGAGTCGTATGCTTGGAGCGCTCTATCGAGTCCAGGAGGTTGCGCGCCTTCTTCTCTTTGAAGCCGTCGAGTTCAAGGAGATCGGCTTCCGTAAGAGAATAAAGCCCCACGGGCGATGAAATATGAAGCTCGTTATAAAGCTGCTCCGCCGTCTTCTCGGAGAAGCCCTCGATATCCATACATTGCTTATCGGCGAAATGGTCTAAAGTTGCCACTATCTGCGGCGCGCAGTTGACGGTATTGGTGCAGTAGTAGAAAGCGCCTTCTTTCCTTACCGGAGCGCCGCAGGCGGGGCACTTATCGGGCGGCAGGATATCCGCGGATTCGGCGGTGTGCTCGTATACTCCCATTATCTCCGGGATAACGTCGTTACTGCGGCGAATGAGAACTCGGCTGCCTATCTTGACTCCCTTCTTGAGAATGTCGGCGTAATTATTGAGAGTGGCGTGCTTGACGGTCACCCCCATAAGGTCCACCGGTTCCAGTACGGCGAGCGGATTCAGCTTCGAAGTGCGCGAAACCTGCCATATCACTTCTTTGAGTATCGTCGTCGTTTCCGTCGCCGCGAATTTATACGCGAGCGCCCAACGCGGGAATTTTTCGGTATAGCCGAGCTCCTCCCTCAAAGCCACTTTATCCACTTTTATTACCGCGCCGTCGATAAGATAATCGAGCGTTTCGCGTTCGGCGTCTATCTCCGCAAGCTTGCTTTCGGCGTCCTCTATACCTTTAATAATATCGAAACGCTTACCTACGAGGAAACCGTTATCTATGATGAATTCCCTCATCTCCCGCTGTGAATCGAAGCGTATCCCTTCGTGATAACCGATATTGTATGCGAAAAAGTCGAGCTTACGGCGCGCCGTTTCGCGCGGGTCAAGGTTGCGTATCGCTCCCGCAGCCGCGTTACGCGGATTTTTGAGGGGTACGTCCGCGGTCTTATTGTATTCGTTGAACGCCGACCACCTCATTATGCCTTCGCCCTGCACCTCGACGAGCCCTTTGAATTTTATTTTGAGCGGCACGGTGCGTATCGTGCGTATCTGCTCGGTGACGTCCTCGCCCGTTTCGCCGTCGCCGCGCGTGGCTCCCCTGACGAGTTCGCCGTTGTCGTAGGTAAGCGACAGCGTGAGCCCGTCGAATTTGTGTTCGAGCGTCATCTCCGGAAGAGAGCCGAGCTGTTTGACTAAACGGGCAAAAAATGCTTCGAGTTCTTCCTTGCTTTTTGCCTTATCTAAAGAATAAAGCCTTTCGCGATGTGTATAGGAAGCAAATTCCTTAAGCGTTTCTCCGCCTACGCGGTGCGTGGGAGAATCGGGCAACACGAAGCAGAGTTCTTTCTCGAGCGCTACGAGCTCGTCGTACAGCTTATCGTATTCGGCGTCCGACACGGTGGGCGCGTCAAGCACGTAGTATTCGTATGCGTACCTGTTGAGCAATTCGACGAGTTCGAGCATTCTTTCCATATACCGTTTCTCCCTGCAACGCTTTATGCGTTTCAACGCGATAAAAGCTTTTCGGACGGCGCGCTACGTGCGCGCACATATTTTATATTCCTGATACCGGAAATTTTTATTCTTTCTTGAGCGTAAGCGGCGCGAGCGCGAGAATAAATTTCTTTACGCCGAGATTGGGGAAGGCGACGGTCGCGGTAGTGTCGCTTCCCGAACCGAGTACCACGAGTATGGTACCCTCACCGTAACGCGGGTGCACCACTTTCGCGCCGCCCACGAAGCCGGAAAGATCTTTGGCGGGCGCGGGCGCAGTCTGTTTCTTGGGAGCGGGAGCGGTAGCCGCCGAGTGCCTTATTTTGCTTACTTCCGAGGAAGCCGCATTCAGAAAATCTGGGCGCGGACCCAGTCCTTTCACGTAATTGCGGCGCGCGCCGAAGGCGCCGTAAGAGTCGTTGTCCTTACCCTTCGCTTCGTCCACGAACCTCGAAGGCATGAGGTATTCCACGCGGTTGTAACGGAATCTGCGTTGGGCGTTGCTTATGTACAATCTTTCCCGTGCGCGCGTTATCGCAACGTACATCACGCGGCGTTCTTCTTCGATATCGTTACTTTTGAGCGCCTGCGCCGAAGGGAAAGTTTCCTCTTCGCACCCCACTATGAACACCACTTTGAATTCCAGTCCTTTGACGGCGTGCATTGTAGCCACGGTGACCTTGTCGTTGTCCTCGAGCTCGTCGCCGCTCTCTCTTACGAGGCTGACGTTCTCCAGAAATTCGTTCACCGTAGCGCCTTCGTTTTTCTCTTCGTATTCTCTGACGTAGGCGAGAAATTCCTTGATATTCTCCCAGCGCGAATAATCTTCTTCCGAGCCGGAAGCGGTATAATAATTCTCGAAGCCCACCCTTTCGACGAGGTATTTCGTAAAAGAATATATCGGTTCGCTCGCGTGAGCGACGAGATCGCTGATGAGCGCGCGGAAATCTTCCACCTTCTTGACTATACGCGCGCCGAGCTCGCTCTCGTATTTGTTGATCTCGAGCATCACGTCGAAAAGCGAGATCGCCTGCTCGCGCGCAAACGCGCCGACGGCGTTCACCGTAGCGTCGCCTATGCCCCTTGCCGGCACGTTGACGATGCGTTCGACGGCTTCGTTATCGCGGTTGTTGGCGATCATGCGCATGTACGCCACGACGTCCTGTATTTCCTTGCGGTCGAAGAATTTGAAGCCGCCTATAACCTTATACGCAAGGCGCGCTTCGCCGAGCTTCTGCTCGAAAAGTCTGGTGAGCGAATTGGCGCGGACGAGTATCGCAAAGTCGCTCGGTCGGTATCCGTTATATCTTATAAGGGAACCTATTTCGTCGACTACCCATTCGCTTTCCTGGTGATCGTTGAATGCGGAACGGAATTCCACGCGCACGCCGCCCGTGCGCTTGGTAAACAATTCCTTACCGTGTCTTTGACGGTTGTTGCGTATGACGTTGTTGGCACATTCGAGGATAGCGGACGTCGAACGGTAATTCTCCGTAAGCTTGTAAACTTTGGCTTCGGGGAATTCCTTATCGAAATTGAGAATGTTACCTATCTCCGCTCCGCGCCAGCCGTAAATGCTCTGGTCGTCGTCGCCCACGACGAAAATGTTGTGGGAATCGGCGGCTATCATTTTGACGAGTTCGTACTGTATCTTGTTGGTGTCCTGAAATTCGTCGACGTGCACGTAACGGAATCGGTTGCGGCAATATCCTATCGCAGCGGGACTGTTCTCGAAAAGGAATTTCAGTTTGTGCAGAAGGTCGTCGAAATCCATGGCGTTGGATCCGGCGAGCAATTCCTCGTATCTTTCATATACCCTTTTTATGTCCTCGGCGTGTTCGTTGACGCCGTTGATCTCCGCATAATATTCTTCGGGCGTGAAACCGAAGTTCTTGGCTTTGCTTATATGGTCGCGCACGCTGTCCTTTATGGCGGAGCCGTCGAGGTGCATTTCGCGTAAAGCTTTGGAAATAACGCGTTTACTGTCGGATTCGTCGTATATCGAAAAATTAGCGCCGTATCCTATATCCTCGGCGTATCGGCGCAATATGCGCGCCGCGAACGAGTGAAACGTGGATACCCACACGCCGTTATCCTCGCCGAGCAGTATTTTAAGTCTTTCCTTCATCTCCGCGGTGGCTTTATTCGTAAAGGTTATCGCAAGGATATTATACCCCGGCACTTTTTTTTCGCTCACGAGATACGCGACCCTGTGGGTAAGAACTCTCGTCTTCCCCGAGCCCGCTCCCGCAAGTACCAGTACGGCGCCCTCCGTATCGGTCACTATTTCGCGTTGTACTTCGTTAAGATTTTCCGGTAGGTTCATAATGCGCTGTCCCACTTATAGCCGAAATATTTATCGAGCTGTTTGATAACGTAAGTGTCCGTCATCCCCGCCATGTAATCGGTTATGTATACTTCCGGACTCGATGACAACGAACGGTAAAATTCGGGCACTTCCGACGGGTTGGTACGATAAAATTCGTATAATTTGCTGAGCCATTCGCGCGCGCGGTCCTCTTCCTGCGAAGCGTGCTCCGCGAAATATACGCGCTCGAACATAAATCTGCGCAACTCGTCGGTAGCTTCCTTGAATTCCGCGGACTGCTCTACCGCGTCACGGTCGAGCGACATTCTCACGACGTCGCCCACCATGCTGTTTATCTTGGCGCGCTTGCCTTTGCCAAGAACGTTCTCCACTGCGACGGGAAGATCGTCTTCGCTGAGAAGCCCCGCGCGTATACCGTCGTCGATGTCGTGGTTGAGATACGCTATCCTGTCGCTCAAAGCGACTACCCTGCCTTCGAGCGTCTTGGGATTACCGCTCTGCTTGTGTTCGAGTATGCCGTCGAGAACTTCCGCGGTGAGATTGAGTCCTTTCCCGTCGTCCTCGAGTACGGTGACGACTCTCAGGCTCTGCTCGTTGTGCTCGAAATGTCCCGTCTCCGCGGCGAGTATGCGTTCTCCGATGTGCCCGAACGGAGTATGCCCTAAATCATGCCCGAAAGCTATCGCTTCGGTCAGATCTTCGTTGAGTTTCAGGCATCGCGCTATCGTGCGCGCTATCTGCATGACTTCGATGGTGTGAGTCATGCGGGTGCGGTAATGATCGCCCGACGGCGCGAGAAAGACCTGGGTCTTGTGCTTAAGTCTGCGGAAAGATTTGCTGTGAACTATTCTGTCGCGGTCGCGCTGGAATTCCGTCCGCAACGGACACGGTTCCTCCCACACGGCGCGTCCCGCCGTTTCGGAAGATTTGACCGCGTATGGCGAAAGATATGCCGCTTCGAATTTAAGATAGTCCTCTTTCATATTCTTTCCTCCGCACCCGCGCGGGCGCAAAGCCGCCGCGCAAGCGCCCCCGTTTATAATTTAGGGCTGTTTCAGGTATTGCGCCGAAACAGCCCCGCGTTTTTCGGAATCGTTTACTTAACTACACGAACGGTCGATTACTTATTCTTGATAGCCGCATGAGCCGCCGCAAGTATCGCGATCGGTACGCGATAAGGGGAGCAGGATACGTAATTGAGTCCTACTTTGTGGCAGAATTCGATGGTCGAAGGATCGCCGCCGTGTTCGCCGCAGATACCGAGCTTGATGTTGGGACGAACGCTCTTGCCCTTCTCGACGGCTATTCTGACGAGTTCGCCTACGCCGGTCTGATCGAGTTTTGCGAAAGGATCGGATTCGAATATCTTCTTCGAATAATAATCTCCGAGGAACTTGCCCGCGTCGTCACGGCTGAAGCCGAACGTCATCTGGGTAAGGTCGTTTGTGCCGAAGCTGAAGAATTCCGCTTCTTTCGCGATCTGATCCGCGGTTATAGCCGCGCGCGGTATCTCTATCATCGTACCGACCATATATTCCACTTTGACTCCCTGCTCCGCCATAACGGCTTCCGCGGTGTCGACGACTACCTTCTTGACGTAAGCAAGCTCTTTGACGTCGCCCACGAGCGGGATCATGATCTCGGCTTTGACGTTGCCGCCTTCTTTATTCACCGCGATGGCGGCTTCGATAACGGCACGGGTCTGCATCTCGGCGATCTCGGGATAAGTTACCGCAAGACGGCATCCGCGATGTCCGAGCATCGGGTTCATCT
>JADINF010000154.1 GCA_017694145.1 Candidatus Stercoripulliclostridium pullicola | reverse complement strand
GATCACCTCCTTTTAAGGAGCAGGAAAACCTGCAACCTGTCGAGGCTCGCTTAACCGCGAGTCGCACTAACGGGTAATGCCGAGTGCCTAAACTCTTGCTCACTTGCAATCGTTCCTTTCAATGAAAAAAGCCGCCTCGAAAGGGCGGCTTTTTTGCGTCCGCGCGTATATTGTAATATTGATTTTTTTGTTGTAATCGTCAAACCGTTATGATATAATTTTCCTATGAAAAGCGTAGCTGCCGTAAAACAGAAGAAATCGGTCACCGGTATGCAGAAATTTACCCTGGGACTCGGCGACCTCGGATACAGTCTTGTCGTCAATACGTTTTCTTCGTATATCCTGTTTTTCGGCAGTACCGTCATGGGCGTTCCGAGCGGCATTATGGGGTTCGTCATCGCCTGCGGTATAGTCTGGGACGCTTTCACCGATCCCGTAATGGGGTTCATAAGCGACAATACCCGCAGTAAACTTTTCGGCAGAAGACATCAGTATATTCTGATAGGTATCTTCGGAATGGTCGTCTGTAACGTGATGCTCTGGTCGTTACCCGAAGACTTTACCACGGGACAGATGGTAGCCTGGCTCGTCTGTTTCATCATCGGTATGCGTACCTTCACCACGATGTTCCAGACTCCCGTTTCGGCGCTTTCGCTCGATATTTCCTCCGATTACAACGAGCGCTCCGGTATTCAGATAGTAAAATCGGTCTTTACCATTCTCGGACTGCTGTTGCCCACTTTGATAATGGCGGTGTTCCAAGTGGACTTCTACCGCGACGGCGTGCTCGTAGACGGAAGATTCAATCCCGACGCTTACAGGAATTTCGGCTACGTTTCGAGCGCCTGTTGCGTGCTTTTCGGGATAATAATGTTTATTTCGACTTACAGCCACGTTCCGCGCTTGAGGGCTCTCGCGGAAAAAGAGCCTGCGGTCAAAGTCAATGCCAAAGCGGTCAAAAAGATATTCGCGAACCTCATCGGCGCGCTGAAAGACAACAATTTCCGCGCGATCACGATAGGATATATGGTTTCGATGGTATCCGCTTCGATATTGATAGCTGTAGGCTTCAACGTTTTCACTTTCACTTTCGAAACCACCAAAATTCAGATGTACGCCATTATGGCGGGACTTTTCATCATGACCATTGTGGGACAGCCGCTCTGGATGTATCTTTCCAAGAAATACGATAAGAAAAAAGCGCTTCTGATAGGGCAGACTATAAGCCTTATAGGTTGCTTTATGCTGCTTCTGATGTTCCTTCTGCGCGACTTCTTCATAGATCTCATCCATCGGAACGGTATTTACGTCGTGTTCATGATGCCGCCGCTCATGGTGGCGGGACTCGGTACCGGCGTGCTGTATTCCCTGCCCGTAGCGCTCATAGGAGATACGGTGCTTATCGAGAAAGCCCGTACGGGAGAGGATAAGACGGCTACCTATACCGGTTTCCTCACGCTCGGCAACAAGAGCGGTCAGGCTATTTCCTCCGCTGTGCTCGGCGCTATGCTCGAAGTAGTGGGCTTTCAGGAAGGTTCGACCACGCAGACTCCCGAGGTTTGCGCCGGTATAGGTTGGATAATGTGCATAGGCGTTATTCTCGCCGTTGCGGGCGGTCTCATAATATTCAGCCGTTGCAGAATGACCCGTCAGCAGGTGCAGGACGCCATGGATAAGATCAACGCCATGGAAACCGGTACCGTCGACGCTTCCGCGGAAGCCGCCGCGGCGTTAGCCGTGAGCGCGCCCGTAGCGGAAGGAGAGGTGGAGTAGAGTTATGATATCTTTTACCGCTACCAACGACAAAGTTTTGTTGAATAAGTTGTATAACGCCGTATTCGGCAGCGATATCCCCGGCGACGTGGGATACGTGCTCGTCGTGGACGATATTCCGTGCGGGATAGCCAAACTTACCGTCACGGAGAGCGTTTCGCACATACACACCGTGGGCATACTTCCCAAACTCCGCGGCAAAGGCTACGGCGACTTTTTCACGCGTTCGCTGATGAACGTGCTCATAGACGTTACGGACGAGATAGTTATAGATTATCCCGCCGCGTATTTCCTGCAATTCGGATTCCGCAGGGACGGCGACGTCATGCGCATAGCCTCGGAAGACCTCGTGTTTCCTAAAAAATGCCAATGCGGCGACAAACCGCATTAAGGCGGACATTATTCTAAAATCCATTTTATACCGGAGCAAAATATATGAAAGTAAACGTCGAACCGTCCAATTTTATCGAAGACTTTATCGTCGAAGATCTGGAAAAAGGGAGATATCCTTACGTGTATACCCGTTTCCCACCGGAGCCCAACGGATACCTGCACGTGGGTCACAGCAAAAGCCTGTGCATAAATTTCGGCATAAAAGAGAAGTTTCAAGGAAGATGCAATCTCCGCTTCGACGACACCAATCCCGCAAAAGAGGACGTGGAGTACGTCGAGAGTATCAAAGAGGACATCCGTTGGTTGGGCTTCGAGTGGGATAAGGAGCTGTATGCGTCCGACTATTTCGACGAAACTTACGAGCTTGCGGTGAAACTTATAAAAAAAGGAGTCGCTTACGTGTGCGACTATACCGCGGACGAGATCCGCGCCACTCGCGGCACGCTTACCGAGCCCGGCAAGGAGAGCCCTTACCGCAACCGCAGTATAGAGGAAAATCTCCGACTTTTCGAGGAGATGAAAGATGGCAAATATCCCGACGGAAGCAAGGTATTGCGCGCCAAGATAGACATGGCGAGCCCCAATATCAATATGCGCGATCCGGTCATATACCGCGTTTTGCGCGCGCATCATCACCGTACCGGAGACAAGTGGTGCATTTATCCCATGTACGATTTCGCTCATCCGATAGGCGACGCGCTCGACGGAGTCACCCATTCGATATGTACTCTCGAATTCGAAGACCACCGCCCGTTGTACGACTGGGTGTGCGAGCAATGCGAATTCCCCATGCCCCCTAGACAGATAGAGTTCGCCCGTCTCAATATCAAGAACACGATAATGTCGAAGCGCTATCTCAAGAAGCTCGTCGATTCCGGTTTCGTCACCGGTTGGAACGATCCGCGTATGCCTACGCTGAGCGGTATGCGCGAGAGGGGATATCCCCCGGAAGCCATCAAGGAGTTCTGCGCAAGAGTGGGAGTAGCGAAAGCCAACAGCGAAGTAGACCCAGGTCTCCTCGAGTTCTGCGTGAGAGAAAACCTCAATCTCCACGCCGACAGAGCTATGGTTGTGGAACGCCCGCTACGCGTCGTGATCGACAATATGGCAGACGGAGAGAAACATTCGTTTTCCGTAGTTAATAATCCCAATGATGAGAATTCGGGAACCCATACCGTCAATTTCGCTAAAGTAATTTATATCGAAGAAAGCGATTTCGCGCTCGTGCCTCCGCCCAAATATCACCGTCTTACGGAAGGGGGGATCGTGAGGCTTAAGGGAGCGTATATCGTGAGACACGTTTCCACCGAGCTCGACTCCGACGGCAGACCCGTTACCGTGCATTGCGAGTACATTCCCGGCAGCGCCGCAGGCGGCGAGAACGCAGGAATGAAAGTCAAAGGCACGATACAGTGGGTAGCCGCGGACGAAGCGGTAGACTGCGAACTTTACAAGTACGAGAGCCTGCTCACGGACGTCAAGGACGGTGTGACCGATTTCAACGAGCGCCTCAATCCGAACTCCCTCACCGTCGTTAGCGGCGCTAAAGGCGAGCCTTTCGTCACGGAGGGCGAGGATTGCAAGACATATCAATTCATGAGAAGCGCATACTACAAGAGGGCGGGTAAATTCGGAGATTCGTACCGCTTCTACCGCATAGTTTCGCTGAAGGATTCTTTTAACAAGTAAAAATATGGTAA